>JAIFNK010000238.1 GCA_020047775.1 Akkermansia sp.
CCCGATGTCTCCGGCTCCATGCAATCGTCCGTCACCGGTTTCCGTCAGGGAGCCAGTTCGAAGGTCCGTTGTATCGATGTCGCCGCACTCGTCGCCGCCGCTTTTCTCCGGAAAAACGCAAGCGCCCGCGTGTTGCCCTTCGAGGTCAACGTCGTCGATATCAAGCTCAACTCCCGCGACTCCGTCATGACCAACGCCGCCGCCCTCGCCAAGATCGGTGGTGGCGGAACCAACTGCTCCGCCCCGCTCGCCCGGCTCAACCAGGAAAAAGCGACCCCCGACCTGGTGGTCTTCGTTTCCGACAACGAGTCCTGGGCCGATCCGAAGGCAAGCCGCGGAACCGCCATGATGGTCGAGTGGGAAAAGCTCAAAACCCGCAACCCGAAGGCCCGCCTCGTCTGCATCGACATCACTCCTAACACCACCACGCAAGCTCCCGACCGCAAGGACATCCTCAACATCGGCGGCTTCAGCGACACCGTCTTCGACCTCATCGCCAGCTTCGCCGCCGGAGCGGATGGAACCGACCACTGGATCCGGCAAATCGAACTCCAACCCCTCGCCAAACACATGAAAACCGCCTGAAAACTCCGCCAGCACGGCGGATGCCTGTGAAACTACATCGTTACCAACCGAACCAAAAATGTTTCACAAACTCTCGCCGCCGTGCTGGCACCCTTTCTCTCCGCGAATGCCCTGGAAGATTACACATGTCGCCGGTTCGATCCCGGCTCTTGCGCAAGCAAGGTAGCTCAGTGGTAGAGCGGTTATAACGAATCTTCCGAATCCTTGTCGCGGTTCTTTTCTCAACGGAGCGCTGGCTTCAGCCGGCCAGTTAGGCCTCGCTTAGCCAGGCCGGCTGAAGCCAGCGCTCCATCATCCATCATCCAACCAACTGGCGAATGCCGGTGGAACTACATCATTATTACTGACCAGGTCGCGGGTTCGAGTCCCGCCCGGACCACCATCGACGGCCCGGTAGCTCAGCGGTAGAGCAGGAACGTTTCACCAATCCCTTGTCGCCTCTCTTCAATCTCAAATCTCAAATTTCAGACCATGCACACCATCCATAAAACCGACGAAGCTTTCGGCTTCATCCCGCTTCCTAACGACGCCGGAAAACCTATCACCGTCGTCGGCACCGACGCGATCCGCGACAACTTCGACGAGATGTGCCTGCAACAGGCGGTCAACTCGCGGATGGCTCCCGGCGTCACCGACCTCATCCTGAATCCGGACGGCCACGCCGGATACGGCGCTCCGGTCGGCTGCGTCATGGTCTCGCCGACCCACATCTATCCGGGGCCTGTCGGCGTCGATATCAAGTGCTCGATGTCGCTGCTCCAGCTCGACATTCCGGAGGACGCGATCCTCGACAAAAAGACCCGCCGCGCGCTCATCAACGCCATCGTCGAGCGCACGCCGACCGGTGCAGGTCGTGGCCAGCGTTCGGTGAAAAAAGGCCGCAACGTGGACCGTGATCTCGGCATCCTCGCGGTGACCGAAGGCGCGACCGAACGCGTTTGCGAAGCCCTCGGCATCCCGCCCGAGTGGGCGGACCGTTGCGAGGACTCGACCCACCGCGGGCACGATGGAACTTACGACGCGCTTCGTACCCGGCTTGAATTCATCCTCGAAAGCGGACGCATCAGGAACTTCAACGACAAGGCCGGGCAGCTCGGTTCTTACGGTGGTGGCAACCATTTCGGCGAGTGCGAGATCACCCGCGTCATCGACCGTCCATCGGCGCGTGAAACCTCCGACGTCTTCGGACTCAAGGACGGCCACGTCTCGTTCCTCAGCCATTGCGGATCGCGCGGTCTCGGCAATCTGCTAGCCCAAGGCCAGTTCAAGGACCTTGAGAAAAAGTTCCGCGACTGGAGCACGCCGTTTCCCGCCGGTGACAGACAGCTCGTTTATGCGCCGCTCGGGTCTCCCGAAGCCGACGCTTACATCGACGACATGTCGCTCGGCGCGAACTTCGCCACGGTGAACCACCTGCTCATCAACGCGCTCGTGTTGGAAGCGTTCCAGGAAATCCTTCCCGGTGCTAACGGGCAGCTCGTCTATTTCATCTCGCACAACATCGCGCGGGAGGAAATCGTCGGCGGTAAAAAAGCATGGGTCCACCGCAAGGGTGCGACGCGGGCCATCCCCGGCGGGCATTTCTCGCTGGCCGGCACCCGCTTCGCCGCCTCCGGTCACCCGATCCTGCTTCCCGGAAACCCGCGCGACGGATCCGTCGTGATGGTCGCCGAAGGCGGAGCCGAGCGCACCGCCTGGTCCGTCAATCACGGCGCGGGCCGCGCCATGGGCCGCAAACACGCCGCCCGGACACTCGACCAGAAATCCGTGGACGCCGACTTCGACGCCTCCGACATTCTATCGAACTGCCGGAAGTACCCGATCGACGAAGCACCCGACGCCTACAAGAACTTCCCCGAAGTTCTCCGCAGCGTCGAATCCGCCGGCCTTGCGCGGTCGGTGGCCAGGCTGCAAGCTCGCTTCGTGATCAAGGACGAAACTGCCGCGGATGATTGATGCCTTTCGGACTGCTCCGACATGTCGGAGCTTTCACGCGGGCCGACATGTCGGCCCGCGTGAAAGCGGGGACATGTCCCCGCAGTCCGAAATTAACTTCCATTTGAACTCATGAAACTCATCCAACTCGACGGCACCAGCGGCGGCGGGCAAATGCTGCGCACCGCGCTCTCGCTTGCCATGGTCACGGGCCAGCCGTTCCGCATGACCAACATCCGCGGCAAGCGGCCGAAGCCCGGCCTGATGCGTCAGCATCTAACGTGCGTGAAGGCCGCCTGCGAAATCTCCGGCGGCACGGCGGACGGCGCGGAAATCGGCGCCACCGAGCTGGTGTTCCGCGCCGGCAAACCACGGGGCGGAAACTATCAGTTCGCCATCGGCACCGCGGGCAGCACCGGATTGTTGTTTCAGACCTTGCTGCCGGCGCTGCTTCACGCGGATGGCCCGAGCACGCTCCGGCTCGAAGGCGGAACGCACAACCCGATGGCCCCGCCCTTCGAGTTTCTCGACCGGGTCTTCCTCCCGGCGCTGCGCCGGATGGGTGCGGAGGTCTCGATTTCCCTCGTCCAATCCGGCTTCGCGCCGGTCGGCGGCGGCGTCATCGAGTGTGAAATCCAGCCCTGTCCGCAACTTGCGGCCACCAATCTCCACGAGCGCGGCGAGCTTAAATCCATGAGCCTCCGGGTCCCCACCCGCAACCTGCCGATTTCCATCGCCGGGCGGATGCTCGATGCCGCGCTGGTCCAGTTTCCCTGCGACGACGCGACCGTTGAAATCCGGGAGCCCGGTCCCGGCCGGGGCGTTTGCTGCCTTTGCGAAGCAGCGTTTGAAAACTGCGAGGAACTCACCAGCAGCTTCGGTGAAACCAACGTCACTGCGGAACGCGTCGGCCGCCGGGCCGCAAAGTTGATGCAGGATTTCATCAGTTCCGGCACGCCGGTGGGCCGCCATCTCGCGGATCAGCTTCTGCTGCCGATGGCGTTGGCGGGCAGTGGCGGCTTTACCACCATGGTTCCCGACGAGCACGTTCCGACGAATATTTCCGTCATCGAAAAATTCCTGCCGGTGAAATTCCAAATCGAGCAGGCGGACCGGGGGCGGAGGGTGGTGACGCTGGCTTCCGCTCTCGATGGCTGACTTTGGACCGCCCGTCCGGAGGTTGGCTTGACCTAGGAGTGTTCCGGGTACAGGTTCCGCGCGACATGGAACGTTTCAGATCAACCCTCATTAACTATTTGCCAATTTCCGTTTTGGCGGCGGTGAGTTTGAGCTCATGTGGTCCGTCGGGCCCCGGGCGCTCCGATTACCTGGCCGGCGTGGGCGGCCCGGTCCACCAGCAGACCTCCGGCGGAGCCGGTCACCCGGCACCGGCGATCCCCGATGACGTTTCCTACTGGGACGGCGACAGCGCCCAGGGCAGCCCGCTGATCAAGATCAACCGCGGCCAGCAAAAGGCGTTTTTCTACAAGGGCGGCACGTTGGTGGGGATTTCCCGGATTTCCAGCGGGACCGAGGATCACGGCACTCCAGCGGGGAAATACAAGATTTCCCAGAAGAGCAAGGATCATAAATCCTCGGTTTATGGCGTTTTCAAGGATCGCGCGACGGGAATGACCACCAATGACAACGTGGACATCCGGGTGGACAAGCCGATGCCGACTGAGATTTTCTACAACGCACCGATGCCGAATTTCATGCGTATCAACGGCGGGATCGGCATGCACACCGGCTACCTTCCCGGCTACGCGGCGTCGCACGGCTGCATCCGGATGCCCCACCACATGTCCACACACTTCTTCGAGAACGTCCAGGTCGGCACGCCCGTCATCGTCGAGTGAGCGCTCCAATGACAGCATGAGCGGCGAATCCCCATTTCTCCCGGACGCCTCGGCGACGATGGAGGTCAGCCCTCAGGCGGTCGCCAAATGGATCCACCTGCCGGTTGACCAGCGGCCGCGACTGATCGATTGTCGGGAGGAGGACGAGTTGGCGATCTGCCAGATCGCGGGCAACGAGTGGTATCCGCTGGGCTTGTTTCCGGGAGTCCGGGAAAAGCTGCTGGCCCGCAACGAGCGCGGAGTGGTGGTCTATTGCCACCACGGCGTGAGGTCGCTGCGGGCGACGCATTTCCTGCGGTCCATCGGCGTGGGAAACGCGTTTTCCATGCAGGGCGGGATCGAGGCGTGGTCGCAGCGGATCGATCCGGAAATGCCGCGGTATTGATGATTTCCTGCTGGGGCTGAAGCGGATGAGGAGTGCAGGAAATCCTGATTCTTTAATCCCAAGTTATCGCGGAACGTCTAGCTCATCCACGGCGGAAGTGGAAGCCCGAATTCAAACTGGAGCGTTACCCGCCGTTGGATGGAGCGTCTTGGGGGCGCTGAGACGACTCCCGTCGGCCTTCGGAATCGACAAGTGGTCAAAGATGAAATCTGCACCGTATTTTTGTGATGGTGTCATTTTTCAATGTCTTGTTAGGTGCTCTTTTTTCTTTTGATGACGGAGCGCGCCTTGACTACGGATCTCGCAATAAACGGAAGGAACACAACCCCGAGAACTCCAAGAATAATCAATGTCCAATTGGTGCCTTTGGCGATTGGTGCGGCAATCGGGTCAATGATGAGTTCCTTTGCTCCAGAGATATACGCCTGTGGATCGGCAAGGAATGTGGTCAGGACAGACGCAACGGCGAGAGAACCCTTATTCTTCCAAATGAAATCCATTGCTTCGTCTCCATACTTCCGAACGACCGGAAGTAGTTCCTGACTGCGCGCAGTGGCGGCGAGGAGCCCATCATCTGTGACCATGCTCAATCGCTGGGCGCTTTGACGCGATACCGCGTTCATGGCTCCTACTGCACCATCCCCGAAACGACCGATCAAATTGTCTGCGATTCCTGGGTGCTTAAGTAAGGCGTCAGCGGCCGAGTCGCCATGCTTGATGAAAATGGCGAGCTTCTTGGGTTCAGAGATCACCCAGATCGCTTCGTCACCGCGCCGCGCAAAAAGCTTGATCACCTCTGGTGCCTTGGCTCCCGCTTCTTCAAGAGCAGTGAATCCAGCGTGTCCCGACTTCCTGAGTAGAGGCAAAGCCGCGTCGCCGTGTCTGGCAACGGCCTTGGCCGTTGCCTCCGTTACCTCTTCAATCG
>JAIFNK010000165.1 GCA_020047775.1 Akkermansia sp.
GGCCGGTATTCCAGCCGCCGGGGGGATGCCCACGTGACAAAAGAGAACTGTTTTTCTGGTTGACCGTATGGCAGCATGACTATTGGACGCAGGCGCACTTCCTGCCCAACACCCTCCTCCTTTTCCCCGCATGAAAATTCTCATTCTCTCCCGCAACGCCCAGCTCTACAGCACCAACGCCCTGGTCACCGCCGCCGAGGCCCGGGGGCACGAAGTCCGCGTGGTGGACTACCTGCGCTGCTACATGAACATCACCTCGCGCAAGCCGCGGATCTACGTGGACGGCGAGGAACTGGTGGCGGACGCCGTCATCCCGCGGATCGCGGCGCGGCACACGTTTTACGGCAATGCGGTGGTCCGGCAGTTCGAGATGATGAATGTCTTCTCGCTGAACGATTCGGTGGCCATCGCCCGCTCGCGCGACAAGCTGCGCTCGCTGCAGATCCTCGCCAAGCGCGGCATCGGCCTGCCGGTCACCGGCTTCGCCCACCACACGGAAGCGACCGGCGAGCTGATCAAAATGTGCGGCGGCGCACCGCTCGTCATCAAACTGCTAGAAGGCACCCAGGGCGTCGGCGTGGTGCTGGCGGAAACGGCGAACGCGGCGGAGTCCGTGATCGAGGCGTTCAAGGGGCTCAATGCCAACATCCTCGTGCAGGAATTCATCAAGGAAGCCGAGGGGGCCGACATCCGCTGCATCGTGGTCGGCGGAAAAGTGGTCGCCTCGATGAAACGCCAGGGCGCGCCCGGCGAGTTTCGGTCCAACCTCCACCGCGGCGGGTCATCGGCAAAAGTGAAAATTTCCACGGACGAACGCGCCGTGGCGATCAACGCGGCCAAAGCGATGGGATTGAACGTGGCGGGCGTGGACCTGTTGCGCTCGAATCACGGCCCGGTCGTCATGGAAGTGAATTCCTCCCCGGGCCTCGAAGGCATCGAGCAGTCGTCAAAAAAGAATGTCGCCGGAATGATCATCGAGTTCATCGAACGCACGGCGGTGAAGCCGTCGAAATCCACGGACAAGTGAACCCGGCGAAATCACCTCGCCGCCTCGCGCAAAACCGGCGACGGCGTTAGAAGCAGTGGCGGCGATCACCGGTCGCCGCTGACCTCTTTGTCAGTAGTCCCGCCTTCAGGCGGTCTTGGCGCCGCGGAAGAACCGGATAAATCCGGAACTACGTGCGAAGAGACACTCTCCATCACTCCGCCTAACACCTGCTCCGCAATCGGCGTGCTCTCATGCAGGAGGACGATGTCGCCCGGATGCAACGGTAAAATCCGGGCAAGGACTTTTCCCGCGTCTCTCTCCACCGCATCGAAGCCGCGGCGGTTCCATGCCATCACCTGCAGGCCGAGCTCGGTGGCGACGGGATGGGTGAAAAGATTCCGATGCCCGACCGGTGCACGAAACCAGCGGGGTTTGATGCCGGTGGTTTCTTCGATGACCTGCTGGCATCCGGCAATCTCGCGGCGGGTCCGCCACGGGCTGGCACACCAGAAGCTGGCTTGCGGATGGGTGAGCGTGTGGTTGCCGATTTCATGGCCACGGCGGATCACCTCCCGGGCGAGCTCGGGATGGGCACGGACTTTTTCGCCGATCATGAAGAAGACGGCCTTCGTCTGATGCCGGTCCAACAGGTCGAGCAGGAGCGGCGTGTCGTGTGGGTCCGGGCCGTCGTCGATGGTGATAAGGATCGAGTCATCCCCGGTCGCGCCGCGCACGGGACCAAGGATCCGGCTGTAGGGATTCAGGACTGCCCAACAGAAAAACCCGGCGATTCCCGCACCGCACAGGACCGCCCACGGCCAACCGAATTTGATCCCTACTCCGGCAGCACCGAGATGAACCGCCACCAGCAGGAACATCCGCCATGCGACACCCGGTTTGCCGCGCCAGCGCATGGAAGCGCTCCAACCTAACACCAATACGGCGGCCAGACTCATCACGCCCAAGGCAAGCCAGACATAAGACATCAGTCCCACGATCCCGCCCGCCTCCCGCCGGAAAACCGCCCAACCCACACAACAGGCGAACCACAGCCGCCATTGCATGGATTGCGATCTGGCAACGAGGATGAAGGGCAGAAGATTGAGTGCCAGAAACGCCAGCGGAACCGACAGCAAGACTCCGGCGACCGGACCTAACAAACGAACCAGCCCTTCGCCTATGCCGACCAGCACAGTGAGCGGGACGAGTATGGCGAAGACCCGAAACTCGTGGCGGTGCATCCCGCGACGGGTGGCGAAATCATGCGCCTCCGCGACGACGGGCGGCTCCGCCCCGCCGAAGACGCGGAAGAGGGCAGAAACAGCGCGGTTGTCGGTGGGGTTCATTGGAGCGCGGATTTGATTCAGTTGCCGTTGGAAATTGGAACGGAAACATACGGCGAATTTCCCTGCTCCAAGGAGCGGCGATCTCCGAATCGCCGATGCCCATGGGAAGCCAATGACTCGTGGTTAACCCTCATCTCATTGGCTCCTCATGGGCTTGGGCGGATCGGAGTCCGCCCCTCCTTGGATCGCGCGGAATGAATTCCGCGCTCCAGTTTGGCTTATTCCCACTCGATGCTGGCGGGCGGCTTGGTGGAGATGTCGTAGAGCACGCGGTTGATGCCTTTGACTTCGTTGAGAATCTTGTGGCTCGTTTCGCGCAGGATGATCGACGGCAGTTCCACCCAGTCGGCGGTCATGGCGTCTTCGGAGATAACAGCGCGGAGGTTCGTCGCCCATTCGTAACTGCGTTCGTCCCCTTTGACGCCCACGGTTTTCACCGGGATGAGGCCGGCGTAGGCTTGCCAGACTTTGTCATACCAGCCGTGCTCCTTGAGCTTGCCGATGAAGATCGCATCGCACTCGCGGATGATGTCGAGACGCTCCTTGTCCACCACGCCCGGGCAGCGGACGGATAGACCGGGGCCGGGAAACGGATGGCGCTGGAGGATGTCCTCGGGAATACCGAGCGCGGTGCCGAGTTCGCGGACTTCATCTTTGAAGAGTTCCGCCAGCGGTTCCAACACTTTTCCCTGGGCCTGGAGTTCGAGGATTTTAGCCACCCGGTTGTGGTGGGTCTTGATCACGGAGGCTTTGGATTTTGCGTTCGACGCGCTTTCGATCACGTCCGGATAGAGCGTGCCTTGCGCGAGCATTTCGGCGTCGCCCACGGAGTCCCAGAAGACTTCGATGAACATGTTGCCGATGATCTTGCGCTTCTTCTCGGGATCGCCCTCACCGGCGAGCGCGGTGAGGAACTTCTCCGAAGCATCCACGGTTTCGATCTCCACGCCGATGCGTTTGAAGTTCTCCTGGACGACTGCCGCTTCGTCTTTGCGGAGCAGGCCGTTGTCCACGAAGATCGCCCGCACCTTGACCCCGGCGTGCTGGAGCAAAACCGCTAGAACCGTGCTGTCCACGCCGCCGGAGACGCCGCAAACGACTTGGCGGGTGCCGACGGTTTCGCGGATGCTTTCGATCATCTCGCGTTTGAAATCGTCGATGACAAACGGCAGCAGGTCGCCGGCGTGAGAGAGGAAATTGTTCAGGATCCGCAGGCCTTCGTGACTGTGCGTGACTTCCGGATGGTATTGGATGCCGAAAAACAACTCGTCCCATTGCAGCGAAACCGGCGTGCCGTGCTGATTGGTGGCGATGACCTTCGCCCCTTCCGGCAGGACTTTCACGGTGTCCGAATGGCTCATCCAGACTTGCGAGCAGGCGGAAACCCCCTCGTAAAGTCCGACGCTTTCCCCCGGGAACAAATCCGCCGGGCCGTATTCGCGGCGGTTGCTGGCTTCCACGCTGCCGCCGAACTTGATGTTGAGAAGCTGCATTCCATAACAAACGCCGAGCACCGGCACGTTGAACGCCTTGAGCGCTTCGAAGTCGAGGTCCGGCGCGTCGTGTTCGCTGGTGCTCTTCGGCCCGCCTGATAGAATGATGGCTCCGGGTTTGCCGATGTTTGGAAAATCCTCGATGGCGTAGAGCTTGGCAAAATACCCCAACTCCCGCACGCGGCGGACAATCAACTGGGTGTATTGGGAACCGAAATCGAGAACGGCGACGTGGTTGGAATCGTGCATGGGAAAAAGTTGAGAGTGGAGAGTTGATTGTTGATAGAAAGAGGAAGAAGCGGGAAGCACATCTCCTATCTTGAGTCTTGTGTCTTCACGTCTTCCGTCATTTTCAACTCAGCGGCTGATAGTTGGTCGGTTCCTCGGTCATGACGATGTCATGCACGTGGCTCTCGCGGAGGCCGCCGGCGGTGACGCGGACGAAGTTGGCGCGTTCGCGGAGGTCGGCGAGCGTGGAGGCTCCGACGTAGCCCATGCCGGATTTGAGTCCGCCCATGAGTTGGAAGATGACGTCGGACAGCGGGCCTTTGTAAGGGACGCGGCCTTCGACGCCCTCGGCGACGAGTTTGCCCGAGCTGTTCTGGCCGTAGCGGTCGCCCGCGCCTTTTTGCATGGCGCCGATGGACCCCATGCCGCGGTAGGTTTTGAAACGACGGCCCTGGGATTGCACCGTCTGGCCGGGGCTTTCGCGGGTGCCTGCCAGAAGCGATCCTAACATGACGAGGTCGGCACCGGCGGCGAGCGCCTTGACGATGTCGCCGGAGTAACGAATCCCGCCGTCGGCGATGACTTTGACGCCCGCCTCGCGGCAGACGGCAGCGACGTTCTGGATGGCGGTAAATTGCGGCATGCCGACGCCGGAAATGACGCGGGTGGTGCAGATCGAGCCGGGACCGACGCCGACCTTCACCGCACTGGCTCCGGCGGCGACGAGATCGCGCGCACCTTGTTCGGTGACCACGTTACCGGCGACGACCGGGACATTGGAAAGCGCACGGAGTTGGCTGATGACTTCCATCACGTGGCGGGTGTGGCCGGTGGCGGCATCGATGAACAACGCATCCGCCCCGGCTTCGATCAGGACGCGGCCGCGGTCGATGCAGTCCGGTCCCACCCCGACAGCGGCGCCACAACGAAGCTGGCCGTTGCCGTCCTTGGCGGCGTTGGTGAAGGTGATGCGTTTTTCAATGTCGGATCCGGTGATGAGCCCGACGAGACGCCCGTCGGCATCGACGAGCGGCAGTTTTTCAATGCGGTTCTGATAAAGAATGCGGCGGGCTTCCTCGAGGCCGGTGTTTCCGGGGGCGGTGATGAGTTTTTCGCGCGGCGTCATCACATCGGCGACGATCGCGTCGAGACGGTCGAGGTAGCGGACATCGCGGCCGGTGACCATGCCTTCGAGACGGCCATCTGCATCCACTACCGGAAATCCGGAGAAGCCGTTTTTCGCCATGACGGCGCGGACGTGATCGACGGTGTCCTCCTTGCGAACGGTGTGGGGCCTCTGGATGACGGCGTTTTCCGAGCGTTTCACCCGGGAAACCATCGCTGCCTGTTCATCGATCAGGCAGGCCCGGTGGATCACGCCCATGCCGCCTTCGCGGGCGAGGGCGATCGCCAGATCGTGTTCGGAAACCGTATCCATCGCCGCCGAAATGACGGGAAGGAACAAGGGAATGCCTGCCGTGACATGCGTGGAAAGGTCTGCCTCACCGGGCAAAACCGAGCTCAAAGCCGGCACCAGAAGCACGTCGTCAAATGAAAGTCCGAGGGAAATCTCCGCCATGGCGGAGTCAATAGAAGCGCCTTTGGCCGCGCAAGCCCGAATCCGGGGCGGACG
>JAIFNK010000053.1 GCA_020047775.1 Akkermansia sp.
GCATCCTCTACACCCCCTACGGCAGCATCCGCTACCGCAAGGCCGCACACGACACCCCCTTCCTCTTCGGAGGCTTCTTCGGCATCGCCACGGACAGCAACGGCCTCGTCCACATGCGGGCCAGATATTACAACCCTCTAACCATGCGTTTCCTCAACAGCGATCCCGCGCAGGATGGCTGGAACTGGTATGCCTACGCCAACGGCAACCTCACTACGCCGGAAGCGGAAATGCGCTTCTCACGGTCTGCGATGTTTACAAACCCGCTCCGAAACGAAACAATCCCGGAAATCCCGTATGCGCATCCTCACTTCCCTGCTTCTGTCCCTGGCGGCCTGCACCGCCGCCGAGCGGCCTAACATCCTGTTCATCTTTTCCGACGACCACGCACTGCAGGCGATTTCCGCCTATGGCGGCCGGTTCAAAGAGATCGCCGCCACGCCCAACATCGACCGCCTTGCCACGCAGGGCGCGGTTTTCGAGCGTTCGTATTGCGCGAACTCGATCTGCGGCCCGTCGCGCGCCTGCATCCTCACCGGCAAGCACTCGCTCATCAACGGCTTCGTCGATAATAACAGCTCGAAATTCAACGGCGCGCAACCGACGTTTCCGAAATACCTCGCAAAGGCCGGTTATGAAACCGCCGTCATCGGCAAGTGGCATCTTGTGAGTAATCCCACCGGCTTCGACCACTGGGAAATCCTCCCCGGCCAGGGCAGTTATTACAACCCGGACTTCATCCAGATGGATGGCTCCACCAAGCGCGTCGAAGGCTACGTTTCCGACATCATCACTGACAAGTCGCTCGCTTGGCTCAAGAACCGCAAGGACAAGAACAAGCCCTTCATCCTCATGGCCCAACACAAGGCCCCGCACCGCAACTGGGTGCCCGCGGAGCGGCATTACAAGCTCTTCGACGGGATGAATCTTCCCGAGCCGGAAACCCTCTTCGATAACTATGCGAACCGTAGTGATGCCTTGAAAAAGCAGGCCATGAGCCTGGCCAAAGACTTCTGGTGGGAAAACGACCTGCTGTTGCCCGGCGAATCCCCCGATCCGCGATTTCGCAACGGCATCGTCAACGGTGAGTTCAAGCGCATGACCACCTCCCAGAAAGCCTCATTCGACCAGGCCTACGGCGCGGAAAACCAGAAACTCATCGACGATCTGGCCGCCGGTAAACTCACCGGGGAAGAGGTCACCCGTTGGAAATACCAGCGCTACATCAAGAACTACCTCCGCTGCGTCCGGGCCGTGGATGAAAACATCGGCCGCCTGCTCGACTATCTCGATGAATCCGGCCTGGCAAGGAACACCATCGTCATTTACTCGTCGGACCAGGGGTTTTATCTCGGCGAGCATGGTTGGTATGACAAGCGCTGGATGTTCGAAGAGTCGCTCGCCATGCCCTTCCTGATCCGCTGGCCCGGCGTGGTGGAACCCGGTGTCCGCTCCAAGGCGCTCATCCAAAACATCGACTACGCGCCCACCTTCCTCGAAGCCGCAGGCGTGGAAATCCCGGATGATATCCAAGGCCGCAGTCTCATTCCCGTGCTGAAAAACGCGGGTGTCGCCCCGGCTGACTGGCGCAAGGCGATCTATTACTTCTACTCCGGCGAGGCGACCCACGAGGTCGCCGCGCACGACGGCGTCCGCTCGGACCGCTACAAATTGTTCCACCTGACCAAAACCGGCGAGTGGCAGCTCTTCGATCTCGAAAAGGACCCGCAGGAAATGAAAAGCCTGCACGACGATCCCGCCAGCGCGGAAGTTCTCGCGGACATGAAGAGGGTCTATCAGGAATTGAGCGCCCAGTACAAGATCAAAACGGATTGAGGGACCGGGGCACGGTCCGTTCCCGGAAATTGCTCCGGGTCGGTTGCCCGGTAGCGGTTCCAACAATCAGCCGTGGCTGCCGGAACCCGGGGTGAGGTGATTACGGTGCGGTCGTGCCGCTGAGGCGGGCGTGGAGCTTGGTGCCGGGGGCCGCCGCGCTGGCGGGAATGGTCGCCTGGATGTTGACGAGGTTCGGATCGGCGTTCGTACTGGAGATGGTGAAGTTTACTCCTCCGACGAGGCCGGTCGTATCGGGCACCACCGCATCATGCCATGGATCACTGAGGCCAAGATCCCGGCTGTATTGCACCTTCAGCACCGCGCCACCGCGGTTAGCCACCTTGAGGCAGGTGAAGTTGAGCGTCAGGTTGCCAGCATCCGTGCTCATAAGAGGGATGAGGTTGCGCGCGTCCTGTGCCGGATCGGTTGCGCCAAACAGCCAAGCAAGGCCGTTGGGAACACCATCCCCGTTGGCATCTCCGCCGAAAGTATTCCCTTCACCTGCCCAGATACTATAAGGTTCCACTATGTTGATGGTGGTGTCGTCGATGATTGGCGGATCATCGTCCAATATATTGTCGGCGGTGTCGCGAATTTCGGCAATTGTCGGAATACGGAGTATAAGAGTGCCTACCGAGGTGGGGGTGACTTGCACCGTGATGATGCCAGGATTGATTTCCGCGATGGTGCCGATGGTGATGGAGGAAGTGCCGGCGTTGTTGAAGTCCGTCGAGTCCACGGTGGTGTGATTGATATCCCGATTGAAATACAAGGTATAAGTAACAGGGGCATTCTGGCCGACGTCTGTGCCGAACCGGTCATCCACGATGTCCGAACTGACCAACCAGATGCCATTCGGATCAGTCACATTGATGGTAGTGTCGTCCAATATCGCCGGAATGCTGACCAACTTATTGCTGCCGATGGCGGCGTCGCGAATGTCGGCATCGGTGGGAATGCGGAGTATCAGAGTGCCCGCCGTAGTCGGGGTGACTAGCACGGTGAAAATGCCGGGTGAGATTTCCGTGATGGTTCCTATGGTGATGAGGGAAGTGCCTGCATTGTTGAAATCCACCGAGGTAACGGTGGTGTTATTGATGTCCTCGTTGAAAGACAAAGTGTAGGTGACAAGTGTATTCAGAGGGATGGGGCCGCCGCCTTTGTCGTCGACGATGTTGGCGCTGGTCAAAACAGGTGGCGTTATATCCGACTGTGTGAGTTTGAGCGAGTTTCCGGCGACCTCCAGAAAGTAACCGGGGACTAATGGGTCGAGCGTTGGAACACCGCCCACAATGGAGGAAGCGGTCATCAAAGTATATGAGGACAAGGTGGGAGTAGTGCCGAAGATCCGGATCTTGGTGCCGGCGTTGAGTGTGAGTTTTTTGGTAGATGTGATGGTGGAGTTCAGCGTGAAACCGAGCGTTCCACCGTTGTTCACGATGATGGGGGATTTCTGGGTGCCACTGGCCAGGTGAAGCACGCCGCCGGACACCACCGTGTTGCCCGTGTAGTTGTTGTTTCCTGAAAGGGTGAGCGTTCCGCTTCCGGTCTTGGTCAGTGAGCCGAACCTGACTTCAAAGTTAGGCTCGTCGGACCAATCCAGCACGGGGCCTGTGATGGCAACATTACCGTCGCCCGTGATGGTGGTTGCGATGTTGGTGGCGTAGATGTTGCCGCTCATCGCATACCCGCCGAGAACCAGCGTGTTACCGGGGCCGTTTACGGTAAGAGTTTGGTTGCCTCCCGTGGTGTTGGTCATGACTCCACCGAAGGTGAGGGTTTTACCGACGCCGCCGAGGGTGATGACGGAATTCGCGAAGTTGTTTACGTCGCCGAACCCCATGTTGAGATTCGCGGTTCCCCCGAAACTGAAGTTGCCGCCGATGGTGATGTTATTGGCGGCAGACAGGGTGAGTGCACCGGGGCCCACCACATCGAGGGTTCCGGAATAAATGGTGAGGGGGCCACCGCCGATCGCGTTTGAATTTCCCAGACGCAAGGTGCCGGTGACCATGTTGGTGCCGCCGCTGTAGGAGTTGCTCGCACTGAGGACAAGCGTACCCGAACCGCCTTTCTCCACCACACCTGAACCGCTGATGCTCGACCAGAAATTCGTGCCTTGAGTGAGGGTGTCCGAACGGTTGAACGCCAATATGCCGTTATTCGTTATGGAGCTTGAAGCAAGGGATCCCAAGGTGCCACCCGCGCCGATTTGCAATCGACCAGTGGTATTGATCGTAGTGGCGCCGGTGATGTTATTTGAATTCGCGATGTTCACCTTGCCGCCCACCAGCAGGCTGTTCGACCCCGTCAAGGCATTGATGCCCGAAAGGGTGATGGTGCCGGTTCCGCCACCAATGCGGTAGACCCCGCCGTTGGGTGAGAATGTTCCGGCGTAGGTTGAGTCAGCGAGGGCGCCGAGATAGACATTCAGGCTATTGGTGGAGAAATTGAAAGCGGTGGAACCGAAATTATCCACGGCGATCACACCTGTGGATGTCGGGTTGATTCTGGCGAGGGCGGTGGGGATGTCGCCACCAACGAACGGCGCACCGAAGCAGGCCAGCCCTCCTGACGCGATCATCACGTTCTGACCCGTTCCATTGATGGAACCCAACGCGTCGAAGCAAACCGCCGCATTGTTATTTACCGTGATGCCGCCAGTGGCGGCGGAGTTGGAGCCGGACAAGACAAGCAGGCCGTCGCTCACAGTGGTGGCACCCGTGAAGATGTTGTTACCCGAGAGGCGAAGGGTGCCAAAACCCGTTTTGGTGAGGCCTCCGGTGCCGCTGATGGCGGCGGAAACCGTAAGCTCATCGGTCGCGGATAAAGAATCCCTAATGAAGAAGGTGCGTGTGGAAGAGCCAAGCGACAGGTTGCCGGCAAGCGTGGCACCGAGTGGCGAGCCCTCGCTGTTGAATGCCACATTACCGTTCAAGGCAAGGGTGCCAGCGCCCGTGGTGATGGCTGAGCCGCTGGTGGTGGATGAACCGCCGAAGGTGAGGCCCGCCACGGTGTTGTTGAATCCATTCAGGTCGAGGGTGGCCGTCACACCGGGAGCATCGCCGGCAAGACTGACGGCGGTATTGGGAAGGGTGTTGGAGGCACCCAGGCGGAGAGTGCCGCCACGCACGTTCGTGGCTCCGGTGTAGTTGTTGGTATTGTTGGAAAGGATAACCATTCCCAGCCCCTTTTTGATGAGTCCCGAAGTGGACAATCCGCTGATCTGGCTTGCGATGGTCCCGGTGACGCCGGAAGCGCTGTTGAAAGCGCTGCTGGCCTGCATTTCGAGTTTGCCGCCGGAGATGGTCACTGTCCCTTTCTCGAATCCCAGGCCAACGATTTTCTGACCTGCGCTCGCGAGCAAGGGGTTGGGTGTGGTCTTCGCATTGAATGGCATGGTTATCAAGGCGGTGAGAGAGGGGCTGTAGACGTCGGTGTAGGAACCGGCGGCAGTGACCGAGCCAGAGCATTGCAGCGTGTTGAAATAGGCCGGTTTTGCCGTGGAGATGACAGTATTGCATGTGCCGACCACCGTTTTCAGACTATTCTGCCAGTTGCTGTCACTGGCTATGCCGACAACAAAGCTGTTGTTGACGACTGTGCTGTAAGTGATGCTTCTGGTTGCGGGCGGATTTCCTGATGCTTGAAATTGACTTTGGACAGTGCCGGCCGAGGCGACATTGGAAAGCGACAGGATGGAGTAGACAGTGCCCATGTTGCCATAGGCACCGGTGTTGATGGCCGGCATGACGCGGGGCACGTCGATGACGACATTGCCTGTGGCTGGTAGGGAGTCGCTGATGATGTAGGCGATGCCTACATAGGAATTGCGAGCA
>JAIFNK010000033.1 GCA_020047775.1 Akkermansia sp.
CCGAAGTAGGAGATGTCGTTGTGGTGGTAACGGGTCTTGAACTGGCCACCTGCGGCATTGGAGTTGGCAAGGCTGCGGGGGGTGATGCCGGAGCGCCCGGTGCGGCGGATGGTGTTGTAGCTGACGACGTGGTCGGTGCCGATGCCTGCGGCGACGGTATTGATGGCGCAGGCGTCGGTGCCGGCGTAGGCGGTGTCGAGCAGGGTGTTATTGAAAACGGTGTGGCCGTGGCCCTGAAGCTCGATACCGTTGCCTGCGGTTTTTTCGATGAGGCTGTTGCGGATGGTGTGGCCGCTGCCGCTCAGGACGATGCCGGTGCAGGTGCCCCATTGGAGGAAAAAGTGGCCGGAGACATCGGTGAAGTGGTTGAGGTAGCGGGCTTGGATGCCGTCAATTGTCACGCCGATTGAGGGTGCGAGGTGCCCCGCACCGCGCCAGGGGTAGATGATATTGCCGCTCGAATCGTAGCCGAGGGCGGAGCCGCCGGAAGCGGTATCGGTGCTGATGGTGCAGGCAAAGAGGCGGAAGCCTTGGATGGTGATGTGGTTGCAGTTACTGAGGTTGAAGGCAAAGTCACGTTTCTTGACCTCGACCACGCTGGAGGCGGGCGAGGCGGAGGTGGGCGTCCAGAGGTAGAGCTGGCCGTGGGTTCGGTCGTGCCACCACTCGCCGGGAGTATCGAGAAACTCTTTTTTGTTAAACAGGTAGTAACGGGAGGCGTGGTCGTAGATACTTGCATCGAAGTCTTTTCCAGAGTCGCTGTGGGAGGTGAAGGTGATCTGATTGCCGTTGGCGGGTACATGGGTGACGACACCCGAGAGAATCCAGCTCCACGCGCCATTGTTGGGTTGTAAGTAGATTTCCGCACCATCGTAAAAGCCGGCGGGTTTGGGGGGCAGAGCAGTATCGGTGACAACGCCGGTGGTGAGATGGGTGGTGTTGTTCCGGTTCTTTGAAACAAAGGAAGAGGTGGTGGACTTCGCGGGGTGGGAAATGTCCACGGGTGGTGCGGTGCCTGACGGATAGGCGTTGGTCTTGGTTGTTACATCCGGCCACTTCGCAAGGGTGATGGGTTCGCCATTGACGAAGACCTGGAGGGCTTGGTTGAAGGAGGATGTGAAAAAATTTCCGGCTAGTGCGGTGCGATGGATGGCACCTGTATCGGGGATCCACGCCCCCGCAGAAAGCACGTCGGTGCCATTGATCACGACGGTCTCATTTTCATAGTTGCGAAAGGTGATCGGGTTGAGGGATGTGCCGGAGTTGGCGGGGGTGATGGACTCGCGATAGGTGCCGGCGCGGACATGGACAGTGTCGCCCGCAGCGGCGACCGAAGCGGCTTTTTGGATGGTGAGAAAGGGCGAGGCCAGCGAACCAGGGTTGGTGTCGTTGCCGATGGTGGCGACATAGTAGTTTGCCGCGTGGAGAGGAAAGCCAATCACCGACATGACTAAAGCTAGCAAACGCAGGGGGGATAAAAGAACATTCATTGAGATGTGATTTTCACGCGGGTGAAACGTTTGTTTGGTGTGGAAGTGGTTTTAGGGCCAAGGATCCTTCTCTTCTGGGTAACATGAGGGGCGGGTGTGATCAACTTCACATATTCTTTATGAACTTCTCTCGCAGGACATCCTCTTCAGCTGCCGAGGGCATGATGTTACTTATATCGGGAGGGCGGTTTGGCAGTAAAAATCGATAGAGGGAGGAACGGTGCATTGGTTTGCGCCGCTCCCCCCTCCGAACCGTGCGAGCGGATGCTACTTAATGGCCCGCTTCATGACGACCATCGGTGATTTCCATCCGACGGGGTTCTTATTGTTGAAGCCGCCGGCCTCGATGAAGAGATGATCGTTCTTCACTGTCATTTTCAATGCCTGCAACTTTTCCAAATCGATCAACGTGTCTCCGGTCCAAAAACGAAGCGGGTTGTTGGTCAAGCCAGCCTCCTTGAACGTGATCTCCTTGAAAGGCGCACGACCTGCGTCGGTGGGTTTTGCGGGGTTGAACGATTCGACGGACGGAACAACTGCAACGGTCGTCCACGCGCCGGACACGAGCGGGTTGGCGGCGGATTTTCCGTCCCATGTGAACTTGCCAGCCTCGGGGTCCTCGATGTTGCGGTTCGGGTCTTGCAATGCCTGCCAATCTGCCGAGAGCAGAGACTTCGCGGTGGCCGACTTCAGCACCATCGCTTGATCCAATGGCGGCATCTTCATCTCCTCGAACCAGATGCCCATGAAGTTGCCCTTGTTCTTGCTCCGTATGTGGACGTGCAGGAACCCGGTGGCAGCGATCGTCACCTTGCCGCTTTGGAACTCGGCAAGGCGACTCTGGTCGATGTAGTAAACGATGGGATGTCCGCCTTCGCGCTTCTTGAACTCGCGTTCGCGTTCAAGCACCTGCTTGCCATTTACGTAGACCCGCACGCCGTCGCCGTTGTTCATGTGCGAGAGACCGCCGACCGCCAACCGGTAGCGGTGACCCTGCTTGAGCGGCGGAACGTCGAAGGTGCCGCGGATCATCAGGACTTCCTTGTCCCAGAATGTCTTCATCGGCTCGCAGCAGCGGCAATAGGTCTCGGTGCAAGGGGTTTGCTGGCTGGGTGAGCGGCCAGTCAACTGATCAATGAATGGTTTTGGTGTCGTGCGCAGCTTGCCATTTTCCTGACCGAAAGGTTGCAGGCCGTGCTGCCATCCAGCCTTCTTCGCGTCGAAGTCGGTGGCGAACCAGTTCTCCATGCCGGCCGGATAAGTCACCTTGCGGTAGCGCGTCACGCCCGGATCCCAAATCATTTTTTCAGGTGGATCAAAGCTGAAGTAGTCCCAGCGCATGGAATCCCAAGCCGGGCCGAAGGGCTGCCAGTCGTAATCATTGACCTCCATCTTGTCATAGAGCGCGACCAGTTCCTCGACCTTGGCCTGCTGCTTGGGATCGGCCACCACCGGTTCCGGCCGGACCTCCGCAAGCAGGGGTGCCATATTGCCGGCCACGTATTCCGGGATCAACTGGTCGCGGATGACCGCATGCACCTCTTTTTTCAAGGCGGGTCCAAAGGTGGTCGGGTCGGCATTGAAGAACAGTTCCTTGTGGGGCAGGGACTGGCTGGGGTAGCGTTTGTTGGCCAAGCTGAGCAGCACGTCGAGACCACCCGGCTGCTTGGCCAGGGTGGATGCCAGGTTTTCCACCAGAAACTGTTCGGCATTCGCAAGATCAAGACCGCCGGGTGCCTGCAGTTTTGCGGGGAATCCCTCATAGCCTTGTGCGAATGTCTTTGCGGCCAATGCCTGCACCGCCGGGGATGCTTCGGACAGGTTGTTGCCGATCTCCGCCAGCTTGAAAGCCAGCATGTTGCTCCGGTTTTCGGTCGCCATCTTGCCGATGAGCGGCAGGAGTTTCTGATAGAACCGCTCGTCGGCGACCAGTCCGCCCATGGCGGTGAGGGCGGCCCTGCGCAGCCACCAGTCCTCGTGTTGCAACCAGTGGCAGAGGCGGTCCACGTGGGGTGCCAGCAGGTCCGGCTTCGCCAGACCGAGGTCGGTCAACGCGCTCTCGACGACCCACCACGATTCAGCGGGATCGTTGACCATCCCGATGAGGAGTTGGGTCATCTCGTCGGTGAGCAGGTTGGCTTGCGGAGGTTCGTCCTTGGCCTTGGGGGCGGTCCGGATACTGATGGCCATGCAGCCGGCATTACGCACGCGCGGATCGCTGTCCTTGAGCAGTTGCAGGATCATCGAGTCGCCGGATTTCTTGCCGATGGCACCCGCCGCGACTTGTCGCACTCCTTGATCCGGATGGCGGGCGTATTTCAACAACACCTCGTCGGTGACATCGGGCGCATCAAGGCGCCGCATGATCGGCCAGGAGGCGTCGGTCGCCAGTTTCTCGCCGTCCCAGTCGGGCACCTTGCCGTCCGGGCCGGCGGTGGATGTGAGAGAGTAGAATGCCTCGTCGGCTTCCGTGCCCCAAGGGCGTTTGGGCAACTGATAGGATTTGGAAAACTTCGTGGCGGGTGCGCCGGTGATGCGCAGCGTCTTGCGCGGGATGGTGTAGCTCAAGGCCAGCCCGATGCCCCAGCTTTTGGGGTCGTCGTAGCGGTTGCCGCTTCCCGGGGTGGCGCTCACAATGCCCATCGAGCCGTCGAAGCGACGCGACAATTCGTAGAACCATTGGCGGTTGTCCATGAACTCGCGGTATTGCAGCGGCTTCTTGTCATGCATCAGTCCCATCGAGCCACTGCGCCAGATCTCGCCGATGCCGCCGCCGGTGTGTCCGTGCAACATCCATGAGGTGGAGTAAAACCCTTTGACCGCACTGATGTCGCGCGCCTTGGCATAGACCGATTTTTCACCGTCGGGAGTCAAGGCAGCGGCGGCGGCCATTTGGAACGCGAGCTTGCCGGTTTTGCCGTTGTCCACGAAGCCGGTTTCCGGCAGGTGATCGCCGTAGGCCACGTTGCCGTGACCGGCAAAGCGATAGAAGTGCTTCAGTGCCTCTTGCAGTGTGAATTCATCCACCTTCGCCCCGCATTCCCGCGCCAACAGCAGGAAGGCGGTGGAAGGAACGCCAGCCGCATTCAAGTGGCCGTAGCCGAAATTCACGCCGCCCCTTTGGTTCCATCCGCCGTTGTACATGTTGCGCTTGAGGTAGTCGGCATTCATCTCGATGAGCGGAATGATCGATGCATCGCCGGTGCGCAGGTAGTATTCGCAGAGTCCGATTCCGCTATAGCCGGCGTACCACGGGATGGTTTCGATTTTTGCGGCGTTCTTGTGTTTCTCCACCAGTTCCTTGACCCAGCGGCGGGCGACATCTAGATCCTTGTCCTCTCCGGTCGAGAGCATGTAGAGCAGTCCGAGCCCTTCAATGCCGCTGGCATAGGTTCCACTCCCAGCGAGAAAATCCGCTTGGCCGCGAACGATCTTGTCCGACTTCGGGCAGTTCAAGGGCCAGGTCTTGCTGTAGGCACCCAGCACCGGAATCTTGACGACAACTTCCTCCGCCTTGGCATCCGGCTTCTCCTTGACCATGAATTTCACCATCCCGTCCGTGGCTTCGGCCTGGGTGATGATGCCACCGAGGATGACGCGTGGGTCGATGTCCTTGAGGGTCTGTCCGTTGATGGACTCAATCATCTGCCCGACCTTGAGCTTGCCGCTGGCTTCGGCGGGCGAACCCTTGTCAATGCGGCTGAGTTTCATCTGGAACGGTGGCAGCAGCAGTTCGATGCCGATGCCGACCGGCCCGAAGTGCTCGATGGGCTGGGTCCTCTCGGTTTCCTTGGCATAGGTGCTGAAGAGCGGCCAATCCTTGTAGTAGGCGCTCTCGAAGGCGGGCGATGCCGATTCCGCCGCGCCCGCCGGGCCGCAAGCCGCCATCAGGGCGATGGTCAGGGTTTTTCTGGAGATGTATTTCACGGATTCGGATTGATGGATGATGGTTACTTCGCAGGTTTTGCCACGGACGGATCCTGGACGACCTTCTCTAACAATGCTGCGACTCGCGCACTGGCGGCGGCCAGTTCCGCCTTGTCGTTGGGCTTGCTGCCGGGTTTCGCGGCGGACCATTCGTTGATCTCAAGCGCGGTGTTCACGCCCTTGATGGCTTGCGGTTTGGTGATTTTGGGAGCGAGCGTGGCGGCCGGGATGGTGTAGAAGAACGGCACGTC
>JAIFNK010000016.1 GCA_020047775.1 Akkermansia sp.
GTCCGGACCGTTTTCCTGAAAACGGGTCCCCGGGCCAGCGCTATGCCTTCGACAACAATTATGAATACCGGCTGCGCGGTTATTATACGGGGCAGCAGGCGTATGATCCGAACAGCAACCAGTTCCTTCCCGAATTCATGCTCACCGGTCATGAGGTGGTGGACCGTCAGCCCGGATGGTTGTTCCGGCCGGATGACCGCTACGACCGCTATCGGATCACGATGATGCCGCGCTGAGCGATTTCTCCGAACCTTCCCCGCTTCAGCCCATGAAGATCGAATACATTCAACGCTCGGTCAACACGAGGCGTCATCATCGTACTCCCGGAGACGCTCCCAACATCGGGCGGGTCGCACGGATTCACGGGACGGGCGCTCCGCTGGAAATAGAGGACTTCAAAAGCCGCCGGGAGGACTGGGGGTGGACGTCGAGGGTAAATCTTCCAAAAGCGCTTCTGATGTGGACTTTGTTGTTTGCCGGGGTGGTTTTGCTGCTAGTCTTCGGATTTCTGTGGCTGCGGCTGAGTCCGAAAATCATTTCCGAAGAGGAACTGGCCATGGCGGGTGTGGAGCGCGACGAATCCCTGGTGCGGGTGGTCGCACGGTTTCCCTCGCCGTCCGAGGGGGATTCGCTGGTTCTGGTGAAACACGCGCTGACGATCCGGGATCCGGCCTTGGTCGGGAGTTACTTCCGTTCCGGTGCTGCAAATCCGGTGGAAATCGTCGATTTTTTGAAGGGACTGGAGGCCAGCGACGGCACGGTCACCGGCTATGAATGGCTGAGCAGCCTGGCCGTGAACCGGTTGTCAGTCGAAGGGGTGTTCGTGAAATTGAAAGCCAAAGACGGACAAGCATACCGGTTGGCGTTGCTGACTCCGGACGAGACGGGGAAGTGGAAGGTCGATTTCGAGGCGTTAGCCCGGACGGTGAAACCCTCGTGGCGCGAGATCCTTGAAACATCTACGGTTACCGCCGTGGTGCGGGTGTCTGTGATGAAGGACAGTTATTACAACGGCCCGTTCCGGGACGAGAAGGAATGGGTCTGTCTTGGAATGGTTTCGCCGGACATTGACACGATGCTGCTGGGCTATTGCAGGGTCGGCTCTCCTCAAGCTGCGGCCTTGGATTGGATGTTTTCCAAGGGAGACGTCAACCTCTGCCGGGCGACCTTGGAGCTGCGCCGGGTCGAGGGAGCGGAGGCCCGGCAGTTCGAGATCGGGCAGGTGCTTGCCCCGGACTGGATCGTGGATGAAGTGCCTTTTGACGAGGGATTCCGCTAAAGACGGTCTCCGATGGCAACAAAACGCCGCCCCCCCGTGAGAAAGGGCGGCGGATGAACCGGTTTCGGAATTCCGGATTCCGTACGATCAGGTGTAGGACGACTCGACGCGGTGCGCGACATCGCGGTAGCCGTAGTCCACTTCGTAAATCTGCTTGAAGCAGTCGAGCGCGGCGGCCTTGTCATTCACTTCCTCGTGGATGAGGCCTTTTTCGTAGAGAACTTCCTTTTTGGTGTTGTCCATGGCCACGAGGTCGGCGAGGGCGTCGGTGAGGGTCTTGATGGCAAGGTCGAACATGCCCTTGGCGCGGAAGGCGCGGGCCAGCGTGAGCAGGACCTTGGTGCGGATGTGGGGATTGCGGGTGGCCTGCTGGAGGTGGGGAATGGCGGCGCTGTATTCACCGGACTTGAAGAGAGCGGTGCCGAGTTCGAAACGCAGCTGCGGGTCGGTCGGGTTCTGGTCCACGCGGTTCTGGGCTTCCAGGACCTGCTCCGCGATGCGGTCGGCCTTGCGGGCGTCCAGGGCGGCACGGAGTTCCGCGTTTTCCGGATCCGCGGCGACGGCGGCGGCCAAGGTTTTCAAGTCGGTCTCGAGCGCCCGGTCCTTCATCGCGGCCGCCTTGGTGGCCAGCGCCACGTCGCCATTGCTGAGCGAGTGTGCCCAATTGTAGAACGAGTGGGCGTTGTGCCAGTCTTCGAGTTGCTCGTAAATATTGGCGAGGTCCTTGACGGTGGCGAGGTGGTTCGGGTCGAGGTTGTATTTCTCGATAATCTTGTCACGGCGCTCTTCCAACTGCTCGCGGGTGAGTCCGGTGCGGGAGGCTTTTTCGAGTTCCTCGAATTCCGCGGTGTTTTTCATGAGCGAGCGCATGTCGGCGTTCTCATCCCACTTCTGTTTCTGCATGGAGGCGCGGGCGGAAGCATCCTTGGAGCCCTTGATGGCGGCACCGTCGGTGGGGTGGTGCTTGATGATGTCGTTGTAAACCTCGGAGGCCAGCATCGGCTTCTCGCGGGAGATGTAGAATTCGGCGAGCTTGTGGAGCATCTTGGCGTTCTCGGGGCTGCCCTTGCGGACGGTTTCAAGAGCGAAGGCGGCGGTCTCTAGCAGTTCGAGCTTCACGCAGGTGTCGAAGAGGAGGTCATTCGCCTGGTCATTGTAAGGGTCCTTTTCCAGTTCC
Organism: Akkermansia sp.; assembly: GCA_020047775.1. Lineage (GTDB taxonomy): Bacteria > Verrucomicrobiota > Verrucomicrobiia > Verrucomicrobiales > Akkermansiaceae > Luteolibacter. Next base: position 2,457 of record JAIFNK010000016.1, read on the forward strand.
TTTTCGATGAGCGGAAGGGTGCCTGCCGGGTCCTTTTTCGCCTGGCTCTGGAGCTTCATGATACTCATGCCGCCGCCGGACATGCCGAACAGGCCGGCTTTTTTCTTGGTGTTCCCGGCGACTTGGAACTCGCAGTTACGGAGCATTTTCCGGCCGTCGAGAAATCCGGGGCAATCTTTCAGGACCGCCTGCAAAAGACTGATCCCGTAGGCAAGGTTGGAGGTTTGAACTGCGGTGAGGGCTTTCAGCCAGATTGGTTTGATGTTCGGCGGGAGTTCTTTTTCGGTGATCTCGGGCATGGCGATAAGAGTAATAAGGTTTTTGAAATGCCATTCAACGATGGCGTCTTGGCAGAAAATGGAGGTTGGATCACTCCTTGGCAAGCGTGGGTGATGCGGAAAAGGAAGAGAATGCCGGAATCCGCTGTTTTTTGAGATTGCTGGAGTGAATCGGATAAGGTAACCCGAAGCCGCGAGGCGGTAATCGCCCGCCCGCCGTTTGTTTCATCTCACTTCAATATGCCTCCTCGCCCCAAGAATTCCGGTCGCCGTAATAATCGCAATCGATACGGTCCGCCCAAGCGTTCCACCAAGGACGAAGAAGAAAAGGCCGTGGAGGTCGACGGTGAGATCTCATCCGTGCTTGCAGGGACGATGTTCCGGGTGAAACTGGAAAGCGGCCACGAGGTGTTGGCGCACATTTCCGGGAAAATGCGCAAGCGCTTCATCCGCCTGGTGGTGGGGGACAAGGTCAAGATGGAGATGTCTCCCTATGACCTTACCAAGGCCCGGATCGTGTTCCGGTTGAGCTGAGTCCTACGCGTAGTCGGCTCCCACTTCAGCGGCTTCAAGCGCGGCAACCGACTGGTTGTCCCGCCTCTCGATGACGATGTCGCCGAGCAGGTCGCTCTGGCGGACGACGAATTGATTGAGCTTCATCAGCTCCAGCAGCGCGAGGAATGTGACGATCACCTCCGCCTTGGTGGTGGCCGATTGGAAGAGCTCTTCGAACCGCCGCGACTCGCCGGGGGCGAAATGGCCGAGCAGCAACTCGATTTTGTCAGAGACCGTGTAGCGGTCGTCGATGATGTCGCCGAAATCGTGGGATTCCTCGAAGCGCTTCAGCACGTTCTGGAACGCGCGAATCAAGTCGAAGATCGAGACCTCCGCCAGACTGGCGGGCTCTTCGGCGGGCAGTTCGGAAGGATCGGGCTGGTGGGCGAATCGTCCTTCCTGCTCGAGTTCCCGCAGGCTGAGGAATCCGGCGGCGTCCTTGAACTTCTTGTATTCGATGAGTTGGCGGATCAGTTCCCAACGCGGATCGTCCTCCTCGGCGTCCTCTTCCGGCGGCTGGTCCACCCGCGGCAGGAGCGTCCGGCTTTTCAGATACATCAGGTTCGCGGCCATCACGATGAACTCGGAGGCGAGGTCGATGTTGAGCAGTTTGAAGGTGTTGATGTAGTCGAGGTATTGCCGGGTAATGCGCTCGATGGAAATGGAATGGATGTCCACCTCGTCCCTCTTGATCAGGTAGAGGAGCAGGTCGAGGGGGCCCTCGAAGATTTCGAGGCGGACTTTGTAGTCGGTGGCTTCCATGGAGTGGGTGGTAGGGTAGGAACGGTGACTCTGCGAGGGTAAATTTGCCTCGCTTCAGTCGAGAGGGAGCGTTTTACTTAAGCCGCTGCAAGGCGAGTCGAATCATGGAGTCCGAACAATCTCAAAATTTCAACGAACGTCTCAGCCAGTGGGTCGCGAACCAGGGGTTTTGGTTCCAAATCCGCTATTCCATGGCCGACAGCGGCAACAGGGGATCCGCGCTTTTTCATCTGCTGAGCATCGGTGCCCGGCTCTTGGTTTTCCTGATCCTGGTGGGGGTCGGGTCATGGATCTACTTGGTGAAGCGGACGGATAGCCGGAAGTATCGAGCTGGATTCAAGGATTCGATTCACTCCGCACTTTCCGCGACCGAGACCGAACTTAGCGGGTTTTCCCGAACGAAAGGCCGGCTTGAGATCGGGCGAGTGTTAAGCCAAGGGGGGAGTGGGACATTCTTCACCTCGGTGGAGGCGAGAAACATCCGCTGCAAGATGGGATTGCTCGACGGGGTGACCGGCAAGTGGGATACGGGTCCGATTTCGGTGTCCACACTGAATCTGGGACTGCGCTCGGGTGCCGACGACGCGGAATCTGCGAAGGCGTTTTCCGCAGTGCTGTTCAGGCAGTCCGACAAGGTCGAGATCAACACCCTGGAGGTGGGGTCCGCGACCCTGCGCTGGGGATACTCCGAGAGAACCCGCGGATCCATCGAGGGAAGCGCCCTGACGGCCAACCGGATCGGTTCCGGTTGGCGACTGGTTTTCAAGGGGGGCACCTTCTCCCAGAACTGGCTGCGGAAGCTGGAGATCGTCAATTTGGTGGTGCAATGTGATCCCGACGGAATGTTCTTCGAAAAGGCCGAGTTCCGACGGGGGCAGGCAACCGTGAGCCTGTCCGACCTCAAGCTGACCGGGGGCGAGCGTCCGATGGTCTCCGGCATCGCCAAAATCCGCATGTTGGGGCTCGACAGCGCCCTGCCGCCGGCGCTGAGGAGCTTTGTCGAGGGAACGATTTCCGGTGACTTTGCGGTGTCGGGATCCACCAATTCCCCGGAGGGGATTGGATTTGAAGGGCTCGTCAAGCTGGACGGGCAGGATACGATCGTGCTGCGGGAGCGGATTCATCTGCTCAAAGCTCTCTCGGTGGTGGACTATGTGCGCAATTACTATCGCGTGGATTTCCGCGAGGGGTCGTTCCAGATCAAAACGAGCAACGGAGGATTACAGATTTCGGGTTTGAAACTCAAGGCGCAGGATCTGTTAACCCTGGAGGGGGATCTCCAGGTGAGGATGCCCACTGCCGAGGAGACCAAGGAAGCCGCCGGAAAAGTCCCAGGGGCGGACAGTGCGCGCTTGTTCCAGCCCGGGAAAGGACCGGGCGACGGAAGTCCCGTGAAAGACCCGGATGATGGATTCACCCTGGGTGGCGAGGCATTGGAGACCGGTCGGGTGAAAAGGCCGGCACCGGGAGCCGCGCCCCCCACGTTGTTCAACCGCCTGGGGCTCAGTCTTGAGGAGCGGCGGATGGAGCAGCAGACGGCCGACCGGGATGCGCAATCCCTCCGCTATCACGGCAGCTTCCTGATCACGCTGTTGCCGGACGCATTCGAGCGTGCGCCAAGACTCACGCAGCAGTTTCCCGTGGACGCCGGACTGGGCAGGATTCCTATCGTCGTTCCCCTGGAGGGCACGATCTATCAACTCACCCTCAAGCAGGCGGAGGAAATCTACCAGCAGCGGACCCGCTAGGTTTCAGGCCTGTGCCCCGAGGCCGAGGCTGTGATAAATCTCGCGGGTGGCGTGGCTTCTGTTGAGCGTGTAAAAATGGATGCCGTCCACGCCCTCGTCGAGCAGGCCCGCGCATTGTTCCGCCGCATACTGGATTCCCACACGTTCGACCGCTTCGGGATTTGAGTTGGCCCGCGCCAGCGCCCGGATCAGCTTGGCGGGGTATCTCGCGCCAGCGGCGAGCTCCGCCATGCGCTTCATGCCGGAAAGCGACGTCACCGGCATGACCCCCGCGATGATCGGCACCCGGATGCCTGCAAGGTCGCAACGATCACGAAAATCGAGGAAATCATGGTTGTCGAAAAACAGCTGGGTGCAGATGTAGTCCGCGCCGGCGTCCACCTTCGCCTTGAGGAAATCGAGCTCATCCACCCGGTTGGGAGTCGTCGGGTGGCCTTCGGGGAACCCCGCCACGCCGATGCCGAAGCCGCGCGGGTCGGGGTGCGCGCCGGAGTCGTTGAATTTGCGGATGAAGCTCACGAGGTCAGCCGCATGGCGGAATCCGCTTTCCGACCAGTCGTAGTCCGGCTGGTCCTTCGGCGGGTCGCCGCGCAGGGCGAGGATGTTGCCGACGCCCGCTGCGGCATAGCGCGTGAGGATGTCCATCACCTCCTGCCCGGAATGACCGACGCAAGTCAGGTGCGGGACCGGTGGGATCGAGGTGGTTTGTTTGATCCGCACCACAAGGTCGTGGGTCAGTTCGCGCGTGCCGCCGCCGGCACCGTAAGTCACGGAGACGAACGCCGGTCGCAGGGGCTCAAGCTCGCGGATCGTCTGATAGAGATCCTCCCAGGCGGTGGCGGACCGCGGCGGGAAAAATTCAAAGGACAGCGAGGGTTTGGAATCTTTCAGGATGTCTCGGATGTGCATGGCGGGTGGGTGAAGAGAGTGGAAGGATTCCTAAGCGGGAGTCGAAACTTTTTCGAAAGTGTGGAGTTTCTCTTGGAGTTGGCTTAGCGTGACGCGGCTAAAAAAGCCTCAATTGCTTATGAAAACAATCCCTGTTTCCTTTCTTGTTGCGGGTCTTCTGTCGCCGGCGGTCTGCCTCGCGCAGCCCCAGGAGCCGACGATGGATGCTCCGAAGCGGCCCGCCCAAGATGAAAGGCGCGGTCAACACCGTCCCGACCGGCCGTTTTTGGAAGCGTGGAAGGCTGCGGATGCCGACAACGACGGGTCGCTCTCAAGGGAGGAGTTCGCCCGGATCCCGAGAATCCAGAATCTGCCCGAAGAAAAGCGCGGCCACTTGTTCGACCGCTTCGACAAGGATGAAGACGGGAAGCTGAACCGCGAGGAGTTGGTCCATTTTGGAAAGCCCCGCGACGGTGCGTCTGATCCACCTTTTAAGCGCTTGTGGGAGCTGGATTCCGACAAAAGCGGCGGAATCAGCTTGGATGAATTCAAGGCGGGCCAGCTTTTTATGAAGCTTCCTCCGGAAAAACAGCAGGTGGTTTTCAGCCGGTTGGATACCGACGGGGACGGGGTCATCACCCCGAAGGACCGCCCTGAGCCTTCATTCAAGCGGTTTGACGGCAAGCCGCACCCAAATCGGCAGGATGGAGAGCGGCCCGGATGCGAAAGGGGACCGGAGCAAATCAACCGCAAGCTGGATGTGAACGGGGACGGTTCCTTGACTTTCGAGGAGTTCCGCGCCGGGCCTGCGGTAAAGAACCTGACGGAGGACGAGCAGGAGGACCGGTTCGAATCGCTCGACCGTAATGGTGACCACAAGATTTCCCCGGATGAGTTTCCGCCATCACCGGCACCTCCCTCCAAATAGGATCCGCATTCCGGATCAGGCTCGCGGGCACGGCAAGTCATAGCGGGGAAATTGTCATCCATGCCCGGGTCGAGTTGCAGTGAAATCCAAGCGGTGGGCATCGACCGGAACAGGGGCATGGCGTTGGAGAGCCATCACCCGTCCGTCCGTCCGGCATTCAAAACCTCGCATCGGAAATATCACTGCCGTCCGGGCGGCGGGCCGCCGTGTGCCAGTACTTCATGGGTTGGTCCCCTGGGGGGAGACCCTGGAATCACATGCTTCAACCCGGATCAACGGCGGCTCGTCGGATTGCAGTTCTTCCAACAGGGCGGCGATGTTCCGGGTTCGTCCAGGCAGGATGAGGTCGGGGCGGATTTCCGCCAACGGTTGCAGCACAAAACGGCGCTCGCCGAGGCGCGGATGGGGCAGGACGAGGTTTTCGGTATCGATGATCCGGTCGCCGAAGTAGAGGAGATCGACATCGATGGTGCGGGGGGCGTTGCGCTCGGGAGTGCCGGAGCGGCCGAGTTGCCGTTCGATGGACTGCGTCAGTTCCAGCAGCTCAAGGGGGCCGCCGGCGAACGCGATTTCCACGACGGAGTTGTAAAAAAACGGCGAACCCGGCGGGCAGAGCAACGGCTCTGTCTGATAGGTGGACGCGCCGAGGATCGCCTCGCCCGCCACGGCGATTTTCCCCAGCGCTTTACGCGCCGCGTCCAGGTTGGCGAGGCGGTCGCCGAGATTGGAGCCTAGGGCGAGACCGACACGTGGCATGGCTCAGTCCTCGAGGTTTTCGAGACTGTCGATGCCGTTTTCCCGCATCCGTTTGTTAGCCCCCTCGACCATGGTGGCGGGGATCACGACAGGGCGGGATGCTCCGAAGAGCTCGATGACGAAGAACTCGGGGGCTTCCTGCGGGTGCAGCAATTCGCGGGCGTGTTTGAGATCGGTCACCTCGACGCCGTTGATCTTGTCCACGGCGAAGCCTGAAAAACCCGCAAGCTGGCTGGTGACCGGATCGCTTTCCACACGAGTAAGCACGACGATGTCCTTGTGTTTTTCAAACAGCCCCTTCGGCACGTAGTCCGTATAAAGCCGGCGGAGGGTGACGTTCTCGAATTTGGATGTGGCGAAGAGATTGGTATCCAATGGTTGGAACACAAGTCCGGCGAAGACCAGGTAGCGGGGCTTTTTTTCATACTCAATGGAGTACATCCGCGACCAGTGGAGCGGCTTGAGCACGATGTCCACGTCATTCCACGCACCGTCCCGGAACAAGCGTACGGCCACCTTGTCCCCGGCGAATTTGCGCTCGACGATTTCGTTGAGGTTCACGTTTTCGCCGTCGATGTTGATCATTCCGGCGCTGTCCACGGGCTTGCCATCGAGAGACATGAGGATGTCGCCGGGTTTGAGGAAGCCGTCGCTGGAGCTGGTGGGGACGACATTACTGATGAGCACGCCCTTGCCGTCGTTGGGCAGGCCGAGGGCTTTGCGCATGGCGGGATTGTGGAGCGGGAACTCACTAACACCGAGGTCGGCATAGAGGTCGTATTTCCCGTCCTCGATGTCCTTGAGGAAGCGCCGGATGACCGGGGTGGGGATGATGTAGCCGGTGTTGTCCGCCTGGCGGAGGCCCTGGAACGCGACTCCGACGACTTTGCTGTCCTGCACGACCGGGCCGCCCGAGTTGCCCGGATTGATCGCGGCATCGATCTGCACGACAAGATGCGAGTCGGCGCGGGAATGCGAGTAGGGTTGGAAATCGATGCGGGACACGACGCCGCGGGTGACGGACAAGCGTTCGCCGCCGACCGGGTAGCCGATGACGCGCACTTGGGACTCGAGGCTGGGGACATCTCCGAATTCAAAGACCGGGAACGATTCGAAATCTTGGAAGTCCTCGACGGACAGCAGGGCGAGGTCACAGTCATGGGCGATGAACTCGACCTTGGCCGGATATTTTTTCGGGCTGCCGTAAACCGTGACGAGCAGGCGGCGGCCGTTGGAGACGACATGGGCGTTGGTGAGGATTTTGTTTTTTCCGATAAGAAATCCCGTGCCGATGCCACCGCTGAAGCGGCCGGAGTTCCACGGCGTTTGGTAGTCCGGAACCTGGGTGGCGACCTCGATGCGCAGTACTGACCGATAAACATCCGAGGGTAAGGACGGGCTCTGGGCGAGCAGCGTGGGGAGGGCCAGCGCGAGCAGGATGAACGGGAAAAACAGGCGGATCATAGGCTTGCGGTCGATCTTACGGGCGAGGACGCCGACGGCAAACGAAATCTGGAAGCGTGCCGGAGGCTGCAATCACGGGCAGGTTTTCTAACCCGGTTTACCTTGCCATCCCGGGGGGACGCCCGCCATGTTCCCAAGCGTCATGGAACTTTGGGAACAGGCGATTCTGCCATATAATCTGCCATTCACGCTTTTGCTTGGACTGGTGGTGGTGTTCTGGATCCTGACGTTGCTTGGTGCCGTCGGTGTGGACTCGCTCGACGCAAACCTTGACGGAGTCGGGAACGACGCGGGCGGGGACCTTGGCGATGTTCCCGCCGCCATGCTGCGCGTTGTCAACGCGGGGTTCGTCCCGTTGACGGTGGTGCTGAGCATCCTGATCCTCATGATGTGGGTCTGTTCCATCACGCTGAACTACTATTTCAATCCGGGGCAAAGCTGGTTGCTTGCCGGTGGCTTTCTGATCCTGGCATTCGTCCTTGCCGTGATTGCGACCAAGTTCCTCACCCAGCCGCTGGTGCCCCTGATGCGCAAGCTGAAGGAGGCGGAGAACGTCGCTCCCGTCATCGGCGGGGTTGGAATCGTCCGCTCGATTGAGATGGATTCCAAATACGGTCAGGTCGAGGTGGAGCGCCCCGGCGGCGCCACCGCACTGCTCAACGCACGTCTCGGTGTCGATGCCGAGCCTGTTCCCCGCGGAACTCCTGTCGCGATCATTTCCCTCGACGAATCGACCGGCCTCTATCTGGTCCGCTCCCTGCCACCCGTTCCGCCAATTGACTAACGAAAACTGCCCGATATCATCATGAATCCCACCCAACACCTGTCCTCCGTGACCGTTCCTCCGCTCGCGGCCTTTCCAACGGAAATCGCCTCCATCGGATTCATCGTCCTTGTCCTCGTCCTCGTGGGCTTCCTCTATCTGCTGCTCACCTGCTACCGGAAGGTCGAGAAGGGCCGCGCGCTGGTCCGCACCGGGGGTACGGCGGCCAAGGTCATCCTCAACGGTGGCTTCGTGATCCCGATCATTCACCGCGCCGAGCTTATCGATATCTCCGTCAAGCGCATCGAAATCGACCGGACTGGCAAAAACGGGCTGATCTGCCTGGATAACATGCGCGCCGACATCAAGGTGGTTTTCTTCGTCCGCATCAACAACGTCGAGGCGGACATCATCAAGGTGGCGGATTCCATCGGCTGCGTCCGTGCTTCCAGCGAACCGGAAATCCGCAATCTGTTTGATGCGAAATTCTCCGAAGCGCTCAAGACCGTCGGCAAGCGTTTCCTGTTCACCCAGCTTTATGAAGACCGCGACAAGTTCCGTGAAGCGATCCTCCGCGTGATCGGCACCGACCTCAATGGCTACGTTCTCGAAGACGCCGCTATCGACTATCTGGAACAAACTCCGGTCGAAATGCTCGATCCCGACAACATCCTTGATGCCGAGGGTATCAAGAAGATCACCGAACTCACCGCCGAGCAGGCGAAGCTTTCTAACAAGATTCAGCGCGACAAGGAGAAGGTCATCAAGCAGCAGGACGTCGAGGCCCGCGAGGCGATTCTTGAATTGGAGCGGCAGTTGAAGGAAACCGAAGCCCGCCAGCAGCGCGAGGTCGAAACCGTGCGTTCCCGCGAGGAGGCGGAGACCGCGAAGGTGGCTGAGGAGGAGCGCCGGAAATCCAACATCGCCCGCATCGCTGCGGATGAGGAGATCGCCATCGCGGACCAGAACATGCAGCGCCAGGTGCTCGTGGCCCAGCGCAACAAGGAGCGCACCGACGGTGTTGAGATAGAGCGTGTCGAGCGCGAGCGCATGATCGAGCAAATCGAGCGCGAGCGGGTGACGCAGCTTAAACAGATCGAGTCGGAAAAAGCCGTCGAGCAACAGCGCAAGGAGATCCAGGAAGTGATCCGCGAGCGCGTCATCGTTGAGAATCTGGTAGTCGAGCAGCAACAGCGGATGAAGGATACCGAGGCCTTCGCTACCGCCGAGCGCGAGAAGAAAGTCACCGTCACCCAGGCCGAGGCCGCCGCGCAGGAGAACCTCATCCAACAGATCAAGGAGGCCGAGGCGCACAAGCAGGCCGCCCAGTTCAAGGCGGACGAGGAGGCTTACTCGATCACCACCCACGCCGAAGCGTCACGCCAGGCGGCGAAACTGGGAGCAGAGGAAAAACTCATCATGGCCGAGGCCTATCAGGCCGCGTCCGAGAAGGAGGCTGCCGGCAAGATCCTGCTGGCCGAAGCCCTCACCAAGGACTCCGCCGCCATTGGCATGGGCGAGGCCGAGGTGATCCGCGCCAAGGGAAGCGCCGACGCGGAGGCCATCCGCGAGAAGGCCGATGCGATGAAACTCTTCGAAGAAGCCGGTCAGGATCACGAGGAGTTCAAGCTCGAACTCGAAAAGGACAAGACCATCGAGCTCGCCCAGATCGACGTCCAGCGCCAGATCGCGGAGCAGCAGGCCATCGTCATCGGCGAGGCGCTCAAGCACTCGAAGATCGACATCGTCGGTGGCGAGACCGAGTTCTTCGATCGCATCACCCGCGCCATCACCACCGGCAAGGTGGTGGACCGCACCATCGGCAACAGCCAGGTGCTCGGCGACGTGAAGGACACCTTTTTCAACGGCGATCCCGAGTATTTCAAAGCTCAGGTCGGCACCTGGATCGCCGACTTCGGCGTCGCCACCGAGGATCTCAAAAACCTAAGTGTCTCAGCTCTGCTAGGAAAGCTCGTCGGCTCGGCGGACGGTGAAAAGCGCCAGCGGCTCATCGGCATGCTCGGTGCGGCGGAGAGGTTCGGGCTTGCTGATGTGAAGGCTGCTTCATTACTGAAGTAAGAGGGGGAACCACGGAATACTCGGAACACACGGAAAGGAAGAGGAATGGCACTTGTTTTTGAGGCTGAAACCTATGAAATCCTAGGAGCTTGTTTTGAAGTTTATCGGGAGAAGGGCTGTGGATTTTTGGAGGACGTTTATCAGGAATGTCTGGAGATCGAGTTCGAAATCCGTGGCATTCCCTTCGTTGTGAAACCGCCGCTCGAACTGGAATACAAGGGGCGGAAGCTCCGAAAACGATATGAACCCGACTTTTTCTGCCACGGCCAGGTGATCCTCGAAATCAAGGCGGCAAAATCCATAGATGACAGCCACCGCGCCCAAGTGATGAACTACCTCCATGCGACAAAAACCCGTATCGGTCTGCTCGTTAATTTCGGTCACTATCCGAAAGTCCAACACGAAAGATTCATCCTCTAGGTCTTCCTCTTCCTTCCGTGTGTTCCGAGTATTCCGTGGTTCCCATATCTTCTCCGCCCGATGAGCGACTCACCCCAACAACTTGAAGGCGGCGCCTACGAGGTCATCCGTGCCCGCCTGGACCAGCACGGTGCGGTTCTGCGTGAGCGGGTGGATGCGCTCAACGCCGCGCGGCACGAGGTTTTCGGGTCGATCCCGACGGAGCTTCTCTCCACCGGTCATGTCGCCACTCCGCACAATTGCATTCCGCGCGATTTGGTGAGCCTCGGCGACGGGATCTATCTGCTGGGTTACAACATCCAGTTCGGACTGAAGCAGACCACCGAGGTCGCCGACGTCTTCGCGGTCTGCCGCCTGGACGAGCAGCGGAATTTTCATCCGGTCGCCCTCGAGGTGGTTCTGGGAGACGCGGTTTTCAATGAGGATTTCCAAGCCTTGTTCCGCTACTATCGGAATACGGTTTTCGTGAAGTTCATGCTCATCGGTCCGCATCTCCACATGAAGATGCGGATCGGAAAATCCGAGGATGATTTCAAGACCTTCAAGTGGCGGATCAAGGGTGACGGGACGCTCGAATATTTGGGAAACCGCTCCGAGCACGAGTGTCGTTATCCCGAACAGGTCGAGTTCCAATGGAAGCGTGCCCACCGCGACATGCACCGCGCGGGCGAGCATCCGCACGTCTCGGTGGAGGACCGCGTCTTCGTGGAAACCATCGGCGGCGACCTGACGATCAAGGTGGAGGACAACACCGCGAGCGGGCAGGGAATCTACTCGGAACCGGTGGCGGATCCGGACCAGACGCTCGACGATGCGGAGATCCACTATGCCATTCTCGGGCCGCTGGTGATTCTGCGGATTCTGCCGTATCGTGAGACGACGCACCGGCACTTGGTTTATAACGAAAAGACCCGCGAGGTGCATCGCCTCGATGGCATCGGCCAGTCCTGTGTGTTGCTGCCCGGAGACCAGGGGATTCTGTTCGCCAACGGCTACATGCTGGCGACCGGCGCGGTGAAAACCTACGAGACCGGCAAGTCGGGCCTGCATTTCGAGCGGCGGATCGCGGCCGGAAATGGCGAGGACACGTTGTTTGTTTTCTATCAACGAAACTCCGGGCATTACGTCCTCTTCTCCTACAACGTCATCGCGCAGAGCGTCGAGACGCCGGTCGTCTGTAATGGCTTCGCGCTCGATCCGGACGGGCGGATGGTGTTGTTCCAGGCACCGGAGCAACCTCAAAAGCACCACGCGCTGCAAGTCTGGCGCACACCCTACGTCGCCGACTCCAACACCGCGGTGCCTGCGGAAAAACGCGAGTCGCTGCTGTTCAAGATCGGCAATTCCGCGCTGGTCCGCGGCATGGCGGAGGCCCGCGAGATCCTCATATTGTTAGGCAAGGGTGATACCTACGCGGACGTCTATCTGGAACTCGTGCGCCGCAGCCGCGAGGTGCTCGACGGTTATTTCTGGCTGAAGGAAAAGGAAGCCTGCCAGTTGTCGGAACCGCTGGAAGCGATCCACGCCGCGGCGAATGCGGCGATTGATGAGTTCGACAAGGTGGTGCGGTTGCGCCAGGCGACCGCCGCTCGGACCGAAGAGGTGCGCGCCGCCACCGAGGCGCTTCTCAAGACCGTGCGACTCAGTGCGCCGGACGACATCCGCGGATTCGTCCAGCATCTGGCGGACCTCCGCCTGCGCCGGGGGGAAATCATCGGTTTGCGCGAGTTGAGATATGCGGATGGCGTGCTGATCGATGATCTCGACCAGCGCGTGGCTGCGGCTTCGGACGAGGTTTCGGCAAAGACGGTGGATTTCCTGCTGCGCGAGGGAGCGCTGGAACCTTATCGCCTGGCCATCGAATCGCAGCGCGCGTCGCTTGCCGCGATTTCCAAGACCGCCGAGGCCGATGCCACGGCGAAGGGGCTTGATGCGGCGGGGGCCGAGCTGGAGTTGCTGATTGAAATCGTCAGCAATCTTCGGATCGAAGACGCCACTCAGACGACCGCGATCATCGAGAGCATTTCCGCGCTGTATGCCACGCTCAACGGGATCCGGGCTGAGTTGAAATCCAAACGGCGTGATCTCGCCCGCGTCGAGGGGGTCGCGCAGTTCAGCGCGCAGATCAAGCTGCTAGGCCAGGCGGTGGTGAACTTCCTCGACCTCTGCGACACTCCCGACAAGTGCGGCGAATACCTGACCAAGGTGATGGTGCAGGTGGAGGAACTTGAAGGGCGATTCGCCGAGTTCGATGAATACATCGAGGAGCTCTCCCGCAAGCGCGAGGAGATTTACGAGGCGTTCGAAGGCCGCAAGCAGGCGCTCGTCGAGCAGCGGAACCGCCGTGCGGGAAACCTCCTGAAGTCCGCGGAACGGATTCTAGCAGGACTCGCGCACCGCGTCGCCTCGCTGGACGACATCAACGCGATCAACGGATATTTCGCCGGGGATCTGATGGTTTCAAAACTCCGCGACATCATCGGCGAGTTGCGGAACATCGACGATACCGTCAAATCCGACGATCTTCAAACGCGGCTCAAGACCTTGCAGGACGACGCCGTCCGCCAGCTCAAGGATCGCAAGGAGCTGTTCGCCGACGGTGGAAATTCGTTGAAGTTCGGCAGGCACAGTTTCTCGGTGAATACGCAGGAGCTGGAACTTTCCATCGTGCCACACGAAGGGACGATGTGTTTCCATCTCTCCGGCACGGCGTTTTTCGAGCCAGTGGAAAGCGAGGAGTTCCTGGCCACCCGCGATGTGTGGGAGCAACAGGTGATCAGCGAGAACACCCGCGTCTATCGGGCGGAGTGGCTTGCCTGGCAGATGCTGGAGCAGGGCGTGGTCCAAGGGGAGCCGACGCTCGCGGACGTTCATGAATTCATGGCTCCACGCTATGCGGAAGGTTACACCAAGGGAGTGCATGACGAGGACGCGCTGCGGATTCTCGGCGCGATCCTGCCGGTGCACCGGGCGCTCGGACTGCTGCGCACCGGGCCTCGGGTGAGGTCGCTTGCCTTGTTGTTCTGGGAGATCCATCGCGTCTCGGACGAGGGCAGGCAGTTAGGTTTGCTGGTCGCTGCCCATGGGGCGATGCGCCGGTTTTTCCAAGCGCCTTCCACGGAGGTTCATCCGCTGCGTTCCACGCTGGAGCGGGCGTTGATGGAGTTTGTGAAAAATTCCCGTGCCGCGGCTTTGTTGGTCGCGATGAGCGACTCCAACGCGGATGCGATGGCGGGCGACGCGGCGGCCTATCTCTTCGAGCAACTCGCGTCCGGCGGACCGATGCTCGCCTCCGCCGAGGCCGCGGCGTGGACGGCGGATTTCAAACTGGCGCTTGGCACTCGCGGTGCTGCCAGTGAATTCGCGAAGTCCATCGAACCACTCGCCAATGATCCGGAGCAACGGTTTCTCGTGCTTTTCGACTGGATGAGCGGTTATCTCCGCACCACGGATCCGCTGGAATCGAGTCCGTACCGCACACCGGTGCCCGCATGGCTCGCCGAGTCCGCCGCCCACTGGCTGCGTGGAGGAATCGAGCAGTTGGGCGTGGTGGAAACCTCCAGTTCGATCCGTGTCGAGGGACTGCGCGGCCAGCACGCCGTCATCGCCGACGGCGGGATTTATGAAACCGACTATCAGGCGGTCCGCAACCGCCTCACGCGGTTCGCCCGTCATGATGTCCCGGCATTCGAGGCCAGTGCGCGGCTCAAGCAGCGTTTGATCGAAAACCGTCGCGCGCAGATCCGCTTGGACGAGTTCAAGGCCAAGGTCATGAGCTCCTTCGTCCGCAACCGGCTCATCAACGACGTCTATCTGCCGATCATCGGTGAGAACCTCGCCAAGCAGATCGGCACCGTCGGTAGTGACACGCGCACCGACCGATCGGGTCTGTTGTTGCTTGTTTCGCCGCCCGGTTACGGCAAGACGACAATCATGGAATACGTGGCGAACCGGCTTGGACTGACGTTCATGAAGATCAACGGTCCGGCGCTCGGCCACGGCGTGGTTTCGCTGGATCCCACCGAAGCGCCGAATCTATCCGCTCGCGAGGAAGTGGATAAACTCAACCTCGCGCTGGAAATGGGCGACAACGTGATGATCTACGTGGACGACATCCAGCACACGAATCCGGAGTTCCTCCAGCGCTTCATCAGCCTGTGCGACGCCCAGCGGAAGATGGAAGGCGTCTGGCGCGGCAAGGCCCGGACCTACGATTTGCGGGGGAAAAAGGTCGCAGTGGTCATGGCGGGCAACCCCTACACCGAGGGCGGGACCCAATTCAAGATTCCCGACATGTTAGCCAACCGCGCCGACACGTATAACCTCGGCGACATCCTCGGCGGGCATCTCGACGCGTTCAAGGCGAGTTACATCGAGAACTGCCTGACTGCGAATCCGGTGCTCGCGCGTCTGGCGAGCAAGCATCAGGAGGATGTTTACGCGGTGATGCGCATCGCGGAAACCGGCAGTCACGAGGGAGTGGATT
This sequence comes from Akkermansia sp., assembly GCA_020047775.1. Classification (GTDB taxonomy): domain Bacteria; phylum Verrucomicrobiota; class Verrucomicrobiia; order Verrucomicrobiales; family Akkermansiaceae; genus Luteolibacter. The sequence goes on from JAIFNK010000016.1 coordinate 17,584, forward strand.
TCAAGGGCAACCACGCCTCGGCGGAGATTGAGGAAATGGTCGCCGTCGTCCGCCATCTGTTTGAAATCCGCGACACCATCCTGCGGGTGAACCAGGAATACATCTGCAGCGCCGCGCAGGAGGATGCCTATCGGACCGAGCCGCCGTTCAAGCTCCAGGGTTCCTATCGGAACATGAGTCGCATCGCCGTGAAGGTGATGCCGCTGATGACCCGCGAGGAAATCCGCGGGTTGATCCTGGATCACTATCGAAACGAATCGCAGACGCTGACACAGGGAGCGGAGGCGAATTTGCTCAAGTTCAAGGAATTCGAAGGCATCGCCAACGAGCAGGAAAAAGCGCGCTGGGCGGACATCAAGAAGGAGTTCATGAAGCGGCGTCTGCTAGGTGGTGTCGGCGAAGAGGATCCGGTCGGCCGGGTGGTCGCACAGCTTTCCGGATTCCAGGACGGGCTGGATGCCATCAAGTCGATCATCGCGGAAACCGGGCGTGAGCACGCGAAGCCACAGACTCTGTCCGAGACCACGGTGGCCCACCTTCGCGAGATCATCCAGGGCCTCCGGGCGGTGCCGGTGGAGGTGGATATCAAGGTCGTGCCAGTGCAGGAGTCCGACGGGCCGATCCAGCGCATCGACCGCAGCGGGACTGCCCCCCTGGAGCTCAAGCCGGAGGTGCGCCAGGGAGATCTGGATGCCGGGGCTCCATGATGAATGACCTGATGCTCCCATTCCCCGACCTATAGCTTACCATGGAGATCCGGGTGGAACCATCCGCACCAGCTTCTTCCAAAGCGATGCCGTGAAACTACGATGAACCGGGTTGCAAATCCCCCTTTCGCAACGCCCGAACCTTTGGTAGGCTCCGCCCATGGTCAGTCTTGCAGAATTCAAGAAACAAACCGCAGCGTTGCCGGTCGAACAAAGACCCTCACTGGCGAGTTTCCTGCTCCACTCGCTGCCCGAACCGGATTACGACGTTTCTGACGAGGAAGTGGCTGAAAGGCTCCGGCAAATGAAATCGGGCGAAGTCAGCACTATTTCCATGGCAGAGTTGCGCGATGCCGTTTTTTCCGACCGGGGACGCTGATGCTGCGTTTTCACCCACAGGTCCGGCGCGACGTGAGCACTGCGATCCTTCTCGATGACTCGGTCAGCGATTCGCTCGGTGACGATTTCTGGACGAAATTCGAACAGGCATGCCGACAGGTGGGAGCTCATCCCGAGCGTTTTCACTTTGATCCAGCGGCTGGCGACGCGCCAATCTTGAAAAA
>JAIFNK010000235.1 GCA_020047775.1 Akkermansia sp.
TCTTCCGGCGCGACTTGCAGGGCGTATTGCATGTCGGGATATTCGCGGACCTTAAATTCGGTGGATTTGAATGTTTCCGGAGCGCCTGTGAGATGCTCGGGTGTGAAAACCTTGGGCCGGATGGCGGCATGCGGGCAGACGATGGCGCACTTGTTGCACTGGATGCAGAGGTCTATTTCCCAGACTGGGATTTCCTCGGCGATGTTGCGCTTTTCCCACTGGGTGGTGCCGGTGGGCCAGACGCCATCGACCGGGAACGCGCTAACAGGCAGCAGGTCGCCCTTGCCGCCGAGCATGAGGGCGGTGACGCGCTGGACGAAATCCGGGGCGTTTGCGGGGACGATCGGGTTGAGGCGGTGGGTGGAAGTCGGCGCGTCCGGGTAGTCGATTTTCTTCAGGTTTTCCAGGGTGCGGTCCACGGCGTCGTAGTTCCGCTGGACGACGGCGTCACCGCGTTTGCCGTAGGTTTTCTGGATCGCGTACTTGATACTGGCGATGGCCTCGTCCTTCTCCAGCACGCCGGAGATGGCGAAGTAACAGGTCTGCATGATGGTGTTGATACGCCCGGCCATGCCGCAGTCGCGGGCGACGGTGTTCGCGTCGATGGCGTAGAAGGTGAGGTTTTTGAGGATGATCTGCTCCTGGAGTTCGTGCGGCAGGCGGCCCCACGCCTCGCTCGGGTCGCCGGGCGAGTTGAGCAGGAAAATCCCGCCGGACTTGGTGTAGTCGAGCACGTTGATCTGATGAAGCAGGTCGAAGCGGTGGCAGGCGACGAACTCGGCGCTGCGGATGAGATAGGTGGAGCGGATCGGCGCGGGGCCGAAGCGCAGGTGGGAGACGGTCATGGCACCGGCTTTTTTCGAGTCATAGACGAAGTAGCCCTGGGCGTAGTTGTCGGTGCCCTCGCCGATCATCTTGATGCTGTTTTTGTTCGCGCCGACGGTTCCATCCGAGCCGAGGCCGAAGAACACGGCCTGTTTCATGCCAGGTGGGACGACTTCGAAGTCGGGATCATAATCGAGCGAGAGTCCGGTGACGTCGTCGTTGATGCCGACGGTGAACACGGGCTTGGGCGAGGGTTTCGAGAGCTCGTCAAACACCGCTTTGATCATGGCGGGCGTGAATTCCTTGGAGCCAAGTCCATAACGGCCGCCGATGAGGCGGATGGTGTGGGTGTCCTTGAGCCAGCCCGCGGTGTCGGCCTGGCGGAGGGCGGCGGAGACGTCCAGATAGAGTGGATCGCCGAGTGCTCCGGGTTCCTTCGAGCGGTCGAGCACGGCGATGGATTTCACGGTCTTCGGCAGGACGGCGGCGAAGTCTTCCACGGAAAACGGACGATAAAGGCGGACCTTGATGACTCCGGTTTTCTGGCCGTTTTCATTGAGCCAGCCGACGGTTTCCGCCACGGCCTCGCCGCCGGACCCCATGATGACGATGACGCGGTCGGCGTCAGGCGCGCCTTCGTAGTCGAAGGGTTGATAGACGCGACCGGTTTGCTCGCCGAAAGCGGCCATCGCTTCCTTTACGAGGCGCGGGAGTTCGATGTAGTAGGGATTTCCCGCCTCGCGGGCTTGGAAGAAGGCGTCGGGATTCTGCGCGGTGCCGCGGATGACGGGGTGGTCGGGAGTTAGGGCACGCTCGCGGTTGGCTTGGATACTGTCCTCGTCGATCAAGGCGCGGAGGTCTTCGTCGCTGATCAGGGAGATTTTCGAAACCTCGTGGGAGGTGCGGAAGCCGTCGAAGAAGTGCAGGAACGGGACGCGCGAACGGAGGGTGACCATTTGCGAGATCACCGCGGTGTCCTGCGCTTCCTGCACCGAGCCGCCGCAGAGCATGGCGAAGCCGGTTTGGCGGCAGGCCATCACGTCGGAATGGTCGCCAAAGATGCTCAGTGCGTGCGTTGCTAGAGCGCGGGCGGTGACGTGCAGGCAGAAGGGAATGAGTTCGCCCGCGATTTTATACATGTTGGGGATCATCAACAGCAGGCCCTGCGAGCAGGTGAACGATGCACTGAGCGAGCCCGCTTGCAGGGCACCATGCAAGGCTCCGGCAGCGCCGCCTTCCGACTGCATTTCCACCACGCTGGGGACGGCTCCCCATAGGTTTGTTTTTCCGCCGGATGACCATTCGTCCGCGAACTCGGCCATCGGCGACGAGGGCGTGATCGGATAGATGGCAAAAAATTCGTTCAGGCGGTAGGCGACGGAAGCGACGGCTTCATTGGCGTCCAGCGTGCCCATGGAAGAGAGGTGGGGTTTATTCACAACCCCCATGAACACGAGGAAATCCCCGAGGTCCACCCAGTGCAAAGCGCGGGGCTGGAAAAAGCAATTTCCGCGCAGAGGCCCCTACAATTGATGGTGCGCGCCGCCGAGAATGCTGCGGGCGTCGAAGCCGTGGTTCGCCAGGATCCGCGCGGCGAAGTAGCTGGTCTTGCCCATCTGGCAGATCGTGAAAACCGGCTGCCCGCGGTCGAGTTCATCGAGCCGGTGGCGCAACTCGCCGAGCGGGATGTTCACCGCGCCGGGGACCGGTTGCTTGCGGGCGGTCGCGGCGGGGCGGACGTCCACGATTTGCGCGCCGGCGCTTTTGAGATCCGGCACGGGGACGAGCAGCCCGTCGCGGATGTTTCCGGCGGCGAATCCGGCGACGTTGATGACGTCCTTGGCATTTCCGAATGGTGGCGCGTAGGAAAATTCCAGATGCGCGAGGTCGTCGATGGTCAGGCGACCGCGCAGGGCGGTGGCGATCACGTCGAGCCGCTTGTCCACGCCGTCCATGCCACTGGCTTGCGCGCCGAGCACGCGGCCGTCATCGGGCGACCAGAGGAGCTTGAGTGTGATGGTTTCCGCGCCGGGGAAATAGCTGGCGTGCGAGGCTCCGTTAACGGTGACAGTCTGATAATCAACGCTTTCCGCCTTGAGCCGGGCCTCCGAATAACCGGCGATGCCCGCCGCGTGATCGAACACGCGGACGATGGCGGTGCCGATGCTGCCGGGGTAGCGCAGGGCTTTTTCTCCCATGAAAATGTGGTCCGCCGCAGTCCGGCCCTGGCGGTTCGCCGGCCCCCCGAGCGGGATGGCGATGCGTTTTCCGAGGATCGGCTCCTCGGTCTCGCAGACGTCGCCGACGGCGTAAATGTCTGGATCGGACGTGACCTGCCAGCCATCGACCTTGATGTGGCCGCGCGGGCCGAGCTCGATGCCGGCGTCCTTGGCGAGGCCGCTTTCCGGACGCACACCGATGGAAAGGATGACCAGCCCGGTGGTGAGGTTTTTGCCGGATTTCAATTTCGCGATGATCCCGCTGCCCGTAGTTTCAAAGCCGTCGATGCCGTCGCCGAGGATCAGCTCGACGCCCTTTTCGCGCAACGTGTCCTCCAGCGGTCGCACCATTTCCGCGTCGAGCTGCGGCAGCACCTGGGACTGGAGTTCGATGACGCTGACTTTTTTGCCGATCGCATGAAGCTGCTCCGCCATTTCCAAGCCGATGAACCCGGCACCGATGATCGCGACATGCTCGACCGCCGCTGCGGCCAGCTTGATGCGGTCCATGTCCTGCAAATTCCGCAACGTGTGGATCAGCGGACTATCCATCCCCGGCAGCGGTGGGCGCAGCGGGCTGGCTCCCGGCGCGAGGATGAGTTTGTCGTAGGTGATCACGGATTCGGAGCCGTCGGCTAGATCGCGCACCAGAACTTCACGTTTCGCGCGGTCGATGCTCACTGCCTCGGTGAGCGTGCGCACGTCGAGATTCAACATGGAGCGCAGGCTCGCCGGCGTCTGGATGGCGAGATCCGCGCGGTCCGGGATCTCGCCGCCGATGTGATAGGGCAGCCCGCAGTTGGCGAACGAAACGTCCGGGCCGCGCTCCAGCATGATGATGTGCGTGGTCTCCGAATGACGGCGGGCACGGGCAGCGGCGGAAGCACCACCGGCGACTCCGCCGATGATCAATAATGTTTCAGGGATGGTTTTCATGGAGTTGAGTGATGGGTGATAGAAAATATTTGGATTTGAGAACTAGCAGATACGGCGGATGGCGGATGTGACAAAATAGCCATGGAGAGCGGGTTCTTCCGGGCTGGACCGCAATTTCGCGCGGAATAAATTCCGCGCTCCAATTGCGGCGCCCGCGTGTTTTTGGCAGAACCTATCAGACATCGGGTTGCGTGTTCGGGTGAAGTGTCCGGTTCATGCTCCGGCAGAACCGGTCGAGCGCCGAATCGTCGATGCGGAAAAACACGTTGCTGCCGTGTGTCCGCGATTTCAGCAGACCCGCTTTCCGAAGCTCGTTGATGTGCCGGGAGGATGCGGGCTGGGACAACGGGACCGCGGCCACGATGTCCATGCAAGGGACTTCTCCGCGCCCGGCAAGATGCTGCAAAATCCGGATCCGCGCCGGGTGCGCCAAGGCCTTCGCGAAGGCCGCCAAATCGACCGACTCCTTTTCAAAAGCATCCAGTTTCGCAAGCGGCATGGATTTAATATTTCAAATATAAAATATGTTGGCAAGATGATTCTTTGATCGGCCTGAGGATTATTGGATTTGGCGACAGGTCCGTGAACCCGCGCGGATTGCGCACGGATTGCCGCTTGAGTTTTTACGGGTTGGCGGACAGGTTTTCGCCGCTTCTATGAAATTCTACGCCCCACTTGTCGCCTTATCATTGGTTACCAGCCTGTCATCAGCCGAGGTGCCCAAGGTCTTTGGAGGCCTTTTCGAACAGGATATCCCGAAAAAGGGGTTCATCGGGATGGTGATGCCGCCGCAGGAGATCGAAAAATACACTGCAAAAGTCCAGGCCGCCGCACGCAAGGATCCGAAATGGTTCCGTGAGTTTTCCGGGCAGGCGAAAGCCGGGGCCCCCCTGCCCTACGACGAACGCATCGGCCTGACCAAGGCCGAGTATGACGAATACCTCAGCCTCTGGAACAAGCGTGAATTCAAACCCATCGAAGAAGTCATGCTTCTTCTCCGCCAGAGTTCCGGCAATACGTGGGCCATCACGTCCACAGGACCGGCGAGCACGATTTCCATCCTGCGTTACGACGCGAAGACCGACACCTTCCGCTCTCCAAACGGCGAGTTGAAACGCCTCGCCGACATTACCGCGGACGCGAGCAGCGTGCTCGGCGCGTGGTCCGGCATGGAGTGGAAATTCGAGGAGGAGACCGGGCTTGGCAAGACCAAGGAAAATCTGGCGCTCGGCCGCATGGCGGGCGATCAATACGGGATCATCGTTTATCGGGCACAAGAGGTTTCAGCCGAGGGGACTCCCCTGCTCGACAAAAGCCTGGTCATCCGTTTCGCCCTCGGCAAGGGGGTGGCAGCAAAGGAGGCGGCCGCTCCCGCCAAGACCGCGACCAAACCGGCAGCCAAACCGGCCGCCAAGACTTCGAGCAAGACCACCCCCAAGAAGTAATCCATGGAATCCGAAGCCCCGATTGGCGAAATCCGCCGGGACTTCCGCCGCTGGCACAAGATCGTCCTGATCCTGCTGGCACTTCCTTTCGGCATCTTCCTGTTGGGGAATCTCGGGCTTGCCAGCCCGTGGGGCAAGCGCTGGGTCGCCGGAAAAATCCAGAACCAAACCGGGTTGGAAACGCGAATCGCCGGGGCCTCTTGGTCACCGTGGAACGGAGCA
>JAIFNK010000277.1 GCA_020047775.1 Akkermansia sp.
GTCCGAGCCATGCAACCGCTTGGGAATCCGTGTCCATCTGCGTTCATCCGTGGTTCCTATTCAACAAGCGGAGCGAGGGGCGGTTGGCGCCAGGTGGCGCGCTCTCGCCGAGAGCGCATGGGAATGAGGTGCGCAAGGGTGGACTGAAACTGGACGGAACGGCTTCCTCAGGCGGCGCTTTCTCCACGCATTCGCTGCTGCCTGCGTCGAGGCAGCGCCACCGTTTCCTGCTCACCTTGGCTCCTCTGAAAAATGATTCTGCTGTTAATGATTCTGCCGAAAATCTGTGGAGGCCATGAGTTGACGAAGGTCGAAGAGGGAGATTTGAACCGCAGAGGCGCAAAGGTCGCAAAGGGACGCGGAGCCGGGACGAGAGGTTGAAGAGGAAGAATAGCCTCCGGCGGGAGATTTCAGTTTCGGCGCGCCCGGCGGTCGGGCCCTACCGGGGGGTGAAGAGAGAGGGCGGAGGTCAGGGTGATTCGTTGGCAAGCGCGAGGGCGTGCGCGATGACAGCCTGCGAAAGGTTGGCACCGGCGGATTCGAGGTCGTGGATGAGAGGGGCGATTTTACCGAGAAAACCCGCGTTTTTCGCACGGAGTAATAATCCCAAGGTTCCTAAAAGCGGCACTTGGAAGGTCTGTGCGAACTTGCGTGCCGCAAGGTCGTCGAGAACCACCACCGACGCGTTTTCTGCGAGTGCCAGGCTGAGCACTGCGGTCTCGCCCGCGCCCAGATCCCACTGTACCAGGAATGGAGGTGCGGTGGGGGTGTCAACGATATGCCCGGCAATCGACGGATTTCTGAGCCATTTGACGGCAGGATCTCCGTAGCAGCCCGCCCCGATCTCCTCAACAACCGCCCGGGGAATGCGGAAAGCGGGTGAGAGCGCCTCGATGAGGTGAAGTTGCTGAATTTTTCCAAGAAGAATCACAGGGGATGCGTTGAAGATCCAACCTGTCATATCCGCTTATCTGAAAGTTCCGTCTCCAGGTCGGCGACACTCGTTTGAAGATAGGGGACGCCGTAGTCATGAAGGTGGTTGAAGAGTTCCACGCGGTTGCACCCGATCAGTTCGGCGGCCTTCGACTGGGAAATTCGGCCGAGTTCATACCACTTGACCGCCGCCGCGATCCGCAGCGAGCGGGCAAACTCGTCTGGGGATTCCCGGGTGATCGAGAGGGAATTGTCGGGGATTTCAAGCGTGATTTGCATGGAAGCAGGTTAGCTGAAAGATAAGGCGAGGCAAGCGGGAAGGCGGGAAGTGGAAGAGCTTGAACCGCGAATGGACGCATCGCATCCGCCCAGCGGCGGGACGCCGCAGCTACGTGGCTGGCCGACGGAACGTTCTTACATGCTTTGGGAAGGCTTTTGCAACCCACAGGAAGGCTTATTCAACGCTCGGGAAGGCTTTTACAAACCACTGGACGGCTTTTGCCGTGCGCTGGACAGCTTCTCCAACGAGCTGGAGAGCTTTTACGACGAGCTGGAAAGCTTTTACTGGCAGCGGAAGAAACGGTGCGTGATCTGATGTGATACTTTCGGTGATAGGCCACCAACAGGTAGTCGTTGTTGAGAGGGGGACGCGTTGTTCTGGCAGGCCGAACAACGGGAGCGGATGGCGACCAGGATCCGGGTGTGATCGGTTATTTTGTCAGACCAGCCGAGGAGAAGTGGTAGAAACGCCTCAAAAGCACACCTAACAGGAGCCTGGAACGACGGGGATTGCAGCGTCCGCGGGCGCTGCCCCCCCTGATCTCACGGCGGAATCCGATGATAGCTGAAATTTTCCACCCCTAGAGCCATCAGGCTTACAGCCTATTGTGTCTTTTATCCTTGGCCTATACCACTGCTAGCAGCACTATGCAACCCGTAGCGTATGGATGCGCTGCCGTATGGAAGCGGCTGGCCGATAGGTCGAAGCCAAATCCGCCCTGTATAGAAACTGTAAGAACCAAAATATCACCATGTCACAAAAACTGAATCGAATGATTGAGCGGATCGAGGTGTTCCAGGCCGCATGGCTTGAGAACGCTTCGACCGCGGAATTCGCGGGGATGCCGTTGGCGGGATTCAAGGAGGCCGTGAAGGCCCCCGCGGATTTGCGCGACGAGATCCTGATGTTGGCCCAGCAGATGGAGCGCAAACAGGTTGAAAGCCTGAAGGCGATCGCCACTGCCTCGGAAGTGCTGGATCTGGTCGTGAACTCCGTGAGGGGAACACCCGGATTCGGTACGGACAGCGTCTTGTATGGCTCGATCGGATACGTCCGTAAGAGCGAGCGCAAGACGGGTCTGACCCGCAAGAAACGCACCCCATCCAAAGATGCCCAGTGATCTGAAGCCGTAGGAAGCTGAATCACTGGCACCCATGGAATGGGGCTCCCTGAAGTCGTCGGTCCGCAAGGACTGGCGGCTTTTTGGTTCCCCAGTGAAGCCACGATGAAATGAGGATGGCAAGGAGGAAGTGGGTAAATGGCTGAGAAGCTGATCCGTCTTAGCCTGTCGGCTATGCCGGGACGAGGCGCTGAAAAGCTGAAGACGAAGAGATTGAAGGCAGGAAGAGGAAGAATAGCCTCCGGCGGGAGATTTCAGTTTCGGCGCGCCCGGCGGTCGGACCCTACCGTTTTTCGAAATCCAGGTCTTGGAGCATGGTTTGTTCGAAGGCCTGCCAGGCGAGGGCGGGATCGGGAATACCGCGCACGGCACCTTGGATGACGCGGGCGTGGGCGGGGTTGAAACGGTGGAGGGCACTCTTCAGGCGGATGGTCCGGAGCCGGTCGAATTCATTTCCGCCGAGGCCTTGGCGGGAATCGGCGGCGGTGAGGCCGGCAACCCAGACGGCACGAAAGGCGTGGATGGGCGGTCCGAGGGCGGAGACTCCCCCACCCTCGCGGAAGATCGTGTGGTCGAAGACGAGGGTTTCAGAATCGACTTGGTAGGAAATGGGTTTTTCCTTGGAGACGAGTTTCATGCCGATGGAGCCCATACAAGCTTCGGGCATGTGGCGGAAGGCTTCGAGCACGCTACCGGTGTCGGTACCGTCCCATTCGAAAAACGCAAGGTGGATGCCGGCAGTGTCATCGAGCCGGGCATGCAGCACCTGACCACTGGTGCAACGCAGCATGGGAGCGGATTTGGCGTAAACTTCGGGCAGGCGGACAAGGGGGGAAGCCGGGGGTGTCGGTTGACCGTCGGCGGTTGCGGTTACTTGCAGTTCCGAGCCGGCGGCACCAGGTGGGTCCGCGCGGCGGTCCAGCCCTACCTGGGGTCGATAAACCAACACCGGTTCTCCTTTGCTTGTGGAGGCAGGGTGCATCCACCAATAGGCGACGCCTTCGATGGTGCCGAGGGCAAGCGTGATCGCGGTGATGAGGGGGTAGGTTTTAATTTCGGATTGCAGGTTTTTGCAACTCGTTGCGAATAAGCAGTCTCGAAAAACCTCTAGTGCCCACACTGCCACGGCGGAGGCTTGGAGGCTTGGCGGATTCACGCTACCGCCCTTGGTCGTTTCTCCGGATTGGGAAGAAAAACCGAAGAATTGGAGCGTCGCAGCAGGTTGAGAAGCCACGTGCTACGTCGATTACCGCGCCGAAAAACTTTCAGGATGAGACTCTATGTTCAAGAAAAAATGAACTACCGGGAGCTCGTGATCGAAAGCTTGGAAATCGATGTCCACAGGGAGCAAGGCGGGTGGCGCGCTTTGGATAAAAACGCATGCGAATGAAGTATGAAAGGACGTCTCAAGGGCAAGCCCTGCCGTTCTCTCTTGATCTCCACCGTCTTCTTCCATCCGCATGCCGCCCCGGCGATGCCACGCTGCCTGGCACCGACGTCATCTGTCACGATTTGTCTTCGTTGCCATAGGAGGCACCGTAGGAACCGTAGCCATAACGGTAGGCCTTGCCATAGCGGTTGGTTTGGTAATTACCATACGAGTAGTTTTGCCCGATGAGCCGGCGTTTTTCCGAGAAGCCGTTGAAGACGACGCCGTTGGGAGAATTATGATCCTGGGCGAGCATGGAGATGGCACGGAGCACGGCACCTTTCGGGACGTACTCGGCGCGGACGACGAGACAGAAATTGTCCACTAGCGGGGCGATCATGCGGGTGTCCGGCACGGCGAGCAGCGGGGCGGAGTCGATGACGACGAGGTCGTAGGCGTCGGTGGCGGTCTTGATTAATTCCTCGATTGAGCCGGCATCGAGCAGTTCGCCCGGGTTGGGCGCGGCCTTGCCGGCGAGCATGAGGTGGAGATTCGGAGCACCGGTGTCGATCAGAATGGCTTCCTGGAAGGTCGCATTCCCGGTGAGCACTTCGGTCACGCCGTTGGAATGGGAATCCCGTTTGAGCCCGAAAATCTTGTGAACGGCGGGTTTCCGAAGGTCCAAGTCGATGAGCAGAGTGCGCTTGCCCTGATAGGCGGCGGCGAGCGCGAAATTACTGGAAACGAAGGTTTTTCCCTCACCGGGCAGGGCGCTGGTGAAAAGGGTGACACGGCGCTTTTTCTCGTCGCCAAGCAGGGAAACCGAAGCACGGAGCACGCGGAACATCTCGGCATAGGTGGTGGTGGAGTGGGCATCGCGGAACAAGAGCAAATTGCTCCAACGCTTGGCCGCTTCGTTCTCATTGCCTTTCTTGGAGGCGGGGCCGGCGGATTTGATGTCGATGGCGGAGATGGCGGCGAGCACAGGCAGCCCGCCCTCCCGCTCGAGTTGGGCAACGGTGTGGAACTTGTTATCGACACGGATGAACACCATCGCGAGAAGCAATCCGAATCCGAGCCCGCCGGCGGTGGCCAGCGCCATCACCTTGACGGCCACGGGAGAAACCGGTAGTCCGGGCAACTGGGCGAGGCTGCTGATGTCCATTTCCGACTCGACGGCCTGCTGGTTGATGTCGGCCTCCTGGATGCGCGTCAGAATGCTGTTGAAAACGCTGGTCTGGCTGTTGATCTCACTCTCAAGCACATTTCCGCGGGCGAGGAGGAGGCGGCGCGCGGTGGAGAGCTTGGTGATTTCATCGCCGGTGGACTCCTTCCACTCGGCGGCGTGGCTGTCCCAGTAGTCACGGTCTGCGGACGAATTAATGGCGGCGTCGAACTCCGAGAGGAAGCGCTTATTGACGGAGTTCTGTTCGGCGCTGGCCGTCACCATTTTCGGATGCTTCGGCAGGTAGCGGCGGGAGAGTTCGGCGACGGTGGCCTCACGGATTTCCAGGTCCTTGAGGGTGATGAGGGCGCGCTGGTAGTTGGCCATCGCGTTCTGAGCAGTCTGTAGCCGCTTGCGGGCGGACTCGGACTCCTCGACGAGGATCTGAAGGGAGGAGCTGCGGCCACTGCTGCGCGCACCGGTGAGTTCCGCCTGATACTCAATGGCGAGGCTGTCGGCGAGGGTCTTGGCCACGGTAGGATCAGGATGGCTCACCATCACATCAAGGAGGCGGGTGCCGCGGCGCACGGAGATTTTGGTCCATGAGGAAATCGCCCCGGCGAGCGATGCCGGCGGTGGGACGCCAGCTTTTTCCGAAGCTTTGTCGGAGGATTTGGCAAACCACTTGGCCGCCCATTGCGGGAGCCAGACGACTTCTTCCGGCATCAATCCGGGCAGTGAGCGGATTTCCGGGCGGGAGGCGACTTTCTGGAG
>JAIFNK010000245.1 GCA_020047775.1 Akkermansia sp.
CCGCCTTTCGGAATGCCCTGCGCATCCCGGAGGATGTCCATGCCCGCCTGATTGCCGCCGGCCTCGAAATGGGAGCCAACCCAACCGACTGGAGTGCGGTGGCAGGGCCTGTCCCGCTCACCGCCTTCCGCCGGATTGAGTTCACCGTCGAAACCGAACCACTCAACTTGATCCCATGGCCGGGCATCCGGCTGCGGGATTCCTGAAACCATCACCTAATCCAGCCCACCCACCAACAACCAGCCCAACCAATTACCATCATGGCCATCAAACTTATCGCCAATTACAGCAAACGTCTCGGCCTCCCCGGTTACTCGTCCCACCAGTTTTCCGTTTCTGTCGAAACGGAGTTGGTGACCACCGACGATGTCGCCGCAGAATCCGAGCGCCTCTATCAACGCCTGCAATCCACCGTGGACCATCAAATGCTCCACACCGGATTCGTCCCACCAGGCGACTACGGCATGGATCCGCCTGCGGATTCCGCAGCCTCCAACCACGCCGACACCACACCCGCCAACGTCACCCAGGTGGCGAACTGGCAGCGCGGCCCGGCTTGGAAATGCTCCGACAAGCAGAAGGATCTGATCCTGAAACTCGTCGATGAACACCAACTCGACAAAGCCGACGTCGAAGCCCTCGCCGTCGAACGCTTCGGCAAAGGCGTGCGCCTGCTCAACAAGGTCGAAGCCTCCGGGCTGATCGACGAGCTGCTCGACACGCACGGCTCCGGCCAGCGCCAGGGCAACCATGGCGCTTCCAGCCGCCGCAACGGCTCCGCCTACAGTGGTAGTCGCAGTAGAAAGGACGCAGCATGATCGCCACCGTCACCGACCCGCCCTTCGCCACCGGGCTTACGCCGTGGGCGCAGACACTGCCCAAGCACATCAGCCCATCAGCGGCCAAGTCCTACCTCGGGTGCTCGCTCAAGTTCTACTTCGAGCGCGTGGCGTGCATCCGGAAAAAAACACCCGCCGCACTGCATCTTGGCAAGGCGGTGCATGCAGCGCTCCAGGCGTTTCACATCGCCAGGTGGCGAGGTGCGGATGATTCACCGGAAACCACTGCCGCCGCTTACGAGAAAGCCTTCAGCGATCTCGAAAGCGACGAAGGGCCGGTGAATTTCGACGACGATGCCGAGCGCGAAAAATGCCGACTCGACGGCCTGCGCGTGGTCGCCGCCTACCTCGATTCCCCGGAAGCGATGAAGGAAAAACCGCGCGCCGTTGAAGTCCCGTTAACGGAAGAGATCCCAGGTCTGTCGGTGCCGTTGACGGGAGCGATGGATTTGGTCGAGGGCAACTTCACACCGGTCGATTTCAAATCCGCCGCCGCCAAGCCCGACGCGGCAAACGCGGCGTTCGACCACGAAATCCAACTGGTCAGCTACCAACTGCTGATGGAAGCGGCGACGGGTGAAAGCCCGCCTTCATTAGATCTGATATTCTTGGTAAAAACCAAGACGCCCCAAATCATCCGCGTGAAATCCCCGCCGGCCGACGCGCATCGCAAGCGCCGGGTCACCGCCTTGTTGGAGACCGCCGTCGAAGGCATCGCCAGCAACCGACACCACCCGCAGCCCGGGATGCAGTGCTCCTGGTGCCAGTTCAAGAACGAGTGCATGGCGTGGCTGCCAGGTATGACCGTTGAAGACATCCATCGACAGCGCGCCGCCTGATCCTGAAACCAACGCCTGCCGGGTCCGCGCGATCCGGCGGGTGTATGGTTTTTTATTTGGTCGTTTAGAAGAAAGTCTGAAGTGGAAAGCCCAAGTAGCAGTGAAGCAGGAAGAATGAGAATCTCTATTCGAGGCATCTTCTGAGGAACGAATCCATACAGACACCAAAGTGTTCCCAACCGAAGACGGTGTAACCACCACGACTGCTGTGTTGGGCACCTTCCACCTCAATAAACCACTTCTGAGCATTCCGGTCGTCAGCGGGAAACATTCCAGTTCCCTGTGCTCCGGGCACATCCTCATACCACGCATCATAAACCATGCGGGTTTTATGTATCTCAAACTCGTCATTCGTTCCCATAACGAAAAACATCAAGGGTTGGTGTGAGGGATTGCGGATAGCGGGGTTCCTGCGCACATCGCCATCGCTAAGGATGTCCCAACCGTAGTGGGCATTAATCAACTTTCCACCACCGATCGTGGCGAGGGGAACCAAGAGCTTTTTCACACCGCTAAGTCCATTCCATACAGCGCAACCCACCGCGTGCCATGGGCATTGGGGTGGCTCCGCCAGAAAACAGCCTCGGATTCGCCCGTCAACGGCAGCGGCCCTTTGCGCAGCCATGGCTCCAAGGGAGGCGGCACTGACAATATAGGGCAGCGGGAATCCAAGTTCTTCGGCCCGGTCCATTGCTCCAAGAAGGTCCCAGGCCTCTCCGCTTCCGAAGGTGGGCCAGCGGTCGCCGCTCCGTCCGTGATGGCGAAAGTCAAAGGCAACCAGCGCGAGATCGTGTTTGGCGGCAAGGCTTATCCAGTGAGGCCAAGAACCGGGGTTTCTGCAATGGTCAGTGAAACCGTGCAGGCAGAAAATCGTACCCTTGATTTCCCCGGCGGGTTTCCATGACCACCCTTCGACGAGAGAACTGTCGCCATGGGATGTCGCCGTGAACGGTTCCACGCCAAGGTGTTCGGGAATGTCGGGGACATTCCTAGCAATGTAGGAGAAAGGGTTCATATTTCTTGAGGTTAGATTTCAATCGATGAGAGAGCCGAAGTAAATGTAGTGGCTGACCCAACCGGATAGACCACGCCGCTAGTGATCCGCACCTTGTCCCGGTCTTCCAAAAAGCGGAGCAGCCCGTCGAGATCCATGCCCATGGATGAGCATGTGTGAAAGGTGACGGATTTCCCAAAACGCTCGTCCACGACCTCCATAAGTTGGCTCAAGCGGATGCCGTCCGGGTAGGTGGCAACTAGGTCGATGATGTCGTGTCCGTGGATGGCGATGGCGTCGGTCATGGGTGAGTGAGGTGTGAGTGGGAGGGCGCGGCGGCAAGTTGGGTGCCAGCAGCGGGAAAAGCAAGACAGTGATGCCTGCTGCCAAGTGCGCCAACGGAATTTGGTCCCACTCCGTGTCATTAGGAATTGATAGAAACCGTGGGTTTCTTCCCTCAACACCAACCCCAATTCAATCATCATGAATCCCAACAACCAGTTCCAAAGCAACACCCTCCTCGATGGCATCTGCCGCCGCGGGGTGCTCGTCTCCACCTCCGTCCGTTACTGGCGCGGTTGCAAGCGGCTCAATCCCGAAGACCTCGGCCTTGATCCCGCACACGTTTCCGACCGGCTGATCCAGCTCGGTCACAAACGCCTGATCCCCCGCGACGCGCTCTCGGCTTTCGCCCTGATCGAATCCCGGGTGCAAGCCACCGTCGAGAGTTCGAGCTTCCCGTTCCTAGGTGGCATCGGACGCTTCGTCCCCAACCCCCGCCTCGGCGATCTCACCGACAAGCTCGACAAGCTCCGCGATGAATTTCGCGAAGCCACGCTCGACTTTGTTGCCGGCTACACACCCCTGCGTGAAAACGCGATGGTCGAATGGCGCGAGGCAGCCCGCCACATGAACGGCAGCGCCGAACGCTTGATCGCCACCATCGAACAATCGTTCCCGCCCGCCGGGGACATCGCCAAGCGCTTCGGTTTCGAAACGCGTTTGTTCCAGATCGCAGCCCCCGACAGTATCCGTCTGGAGGTGGCCGATGGCATGGCGCAACTCGAAGTGGCGGACGACCGTCGTCGGATCGCAGAAGATGCATCCCGCCGACTGCAAAGCGACCTCGACGGATTCATCCGCGAGAGCGTGGCATCCCTGCGTGATGAAACCGCCCGGCTTGCCAGTGAAGTGCTCGCCACCATCGACGGCTCTGAAAACGGCGTTCACCAGCGCACGCTCAACCGCCTCACCACGTTCATCGACAGCTTCCGTTCGTTAAACTTCGCCGGCGACCAGCAGTTGGAGCAAACGCTCGAACGCTTCCGCCGCGATCTGCTCACGCGCAGCGCCGAGGACTACCGCAACGACAGCGGCGCGATGGCCAGCCTCACCGATGGTCTCAACCGTCTGCGTGAAAACGCCGTGCAACTCGCCCGGACCGACGCCCGCGAGGTCATCAGCCGTTTCGGCCAGATGGGCACGCGTAAACTTGCGGCAGTCAGTTGATCCATTTCTTCCGGGTGTGCTCATCCGCACCCGGAAGCCCCTTTCTCCCAACACGCCACTACCCACACGCAACACGCCAATCCTACTCAACCAGCGCATTTTCAAACCATCACTCCTCTCACTTCTCTCAACGCTACCAAAACCACCTCTTCAGCCAAACTTCCCACCTAACACACCAATCCATCACCTGAATACCGCAGCGAGGGCGGCCTGTTACGACAGGCCGCCCTTGCCGCATCCAACCCTTCAAGCCTTTCGCCAAACATCACGAACCAATAACCAACCATGTCTCACTTCACCACCATCCAGACCCAGATCCGGGACTTGGATGCCCTCAACGACGCATGCGTCGAGATGGGTTTCAAGTTCCTCCCCAACGCCAACTGCCGGGGCTACGCGGGCATCACCCGCAAGGCTCCGCATGTCATCCAGCTCAAAGGTCCCTACGACATCGCCGTCGACCCCCATCCGGAGAATGACGGCACCTTTGGCCTGACCACCGACTGGTGGGACGGTCACGCCGCCAAGGAAGTCGGCATCGGCTACGGCCGCTTGCTGCAATCTTACGGCATCCACAAAACCATCCGCGAGGCCCGTTCACGCGGACTCCGCACGCACCGCAGACAGGAAGCCGATGGCTCGATCCTGCTGACATTGGAAGGAGGTTCGCTATGAGCCGCAAGATCCATGTCCGCGTCACGCCCACCGGCGAGATCACCGTCGAGGCCGAAGGATTCCAAGGCAAAGGCTGCGAAGCCGCAACCAAGGCCATCGAGGACGCTCTCGGAAAGCCCCGGGAGCGCACCCGCAAACCCGACTTCTGGCGGCAGTCCCAACGCCACCAGAACCAACAACCCCTCGGCGAAGGAGGTTCATAAAACACCATGAGCCAAACCCTTCGCTTCAACCCCGGCGGTCACATCGACTGCCTTTACACCGAAGCGATCGATCTTCGTGCGCTCGGGAGACTCACCGTCTTCCGGGCCACGGACATCCGCTTCTGTGAACGCACCCAACTCTGGAAGGTCCGCTGCGCCTCCACCGGCAAGCTCCTCCACTGCGATCCCTCCCGCGAGGCCTGCCTCGCCTGGGAACGCGACAACCTCGGCCCGCCCAACCCGGACGCGCAGAGACCCGCCATCACATTACCCAACCTCAAGCGGGTCACCGACCCTTCCTAACCAACCATCAACTCCAAATCCTTATCTCATGCAAAACCAACTCACCACCTATCTGCTCGCCGGTTACGCCGGCCTCGCCGTCATCAGTTCCGAGGAAGCGCGCGCCGAAGCGGAAATCGCTACCGCCTGCACTTCCCTCAAACGCAAGCTCCACGCCTGGTCCTCCAGCGAGGGCCTGGTCGATACCAAGGAAGGCCGCGTCACCGCTTGTCCCGATCCGCTCGAAGCTCTCCACCTTCTCGACGGCATGTTCGCCGCAGACAGCCCGCGCCATGT
>JAIFNK010000182.1 GCA_020047775.1 Akkermansia sp.
GCGCTCTTGAGGGTGAGATTCCATTGGAGGGTGCCTTGCCCGGCATTCCCGATTGTGAAATTCTGGACTCCTGTCGAATTGGCCAGCATGGTCACATCCAGCCCTATTGGATCGAGGGTGATCTGCGGAACTCCCAGCCCGGTGCCGCTCAGCGGAACGCCGACGAGCGGATTCGCGGGATCATTGCTAACAATGCTGATGCTGCCGGCCAGGGACCCGATCGCCTGTGGTTTGAATTCCACCGGAACGAGAAATGTTCCGCCCGGCAGCAAGCTCACGGGATAGTTCCCGCTCAGCCGGAAGTGGCTGCTCGATGAGGTGATGCTTCCGATTTCCAAGTTGTCACTGCCACGATTCGCCAGCGTTAGATACCATGTGTGCGACCCGCCGACTGCAAGCGCGGGAAACGTGAGCGACTGCGGAGAAACCGACAAGCGCGGTCCGACGGGCAGCGTGGTTCCCGCTCCGTAGGCATGAATCCGCACGTTGTCCACGCCAGCCCGGCCAGTGGTATTTCCAGTCTCATGAAAGCGGATATCGCTCAGATCCCCATTGGAAACGTTGAAACGCCCGCGGTATTGCGAAACTCCGTCCACGAAGATCTCCCAAGCCGGTTTCAACATGTCCACATCGACCGCGATCCGTGTCGTCCGCCGCAGCGGAAAAGCACCTATCGTTCCAAGTGATGGAAGGCCCGACTGAAAAGTGCTGATCGTGCCATTGGCTGTGAAGTCGAGCCTCTGGATCCCGCCCGCTCCGTCAAAATGCAGCGTGAAATCCACGGGCAGATCCATGTAGAGATCGAACTCCAGCCGATAAGCCTCCGCGCCTTTGCCCATGGCGAAGCGCACCTGCTGGTAGCCGCTGCCATTGAATTCCATCGCCGGACCGGCCATGGTCCCGATCAGCGAGCGCACCGTCGGACTGCCGAAGTTGATGCTGGTCGGGGCGAAGGGGCCTCCCACGGCGGTCAATTGATCCACCTTGTGGATCGGGGAATCCCAGGTCACGTCATACAAAAGCGGCGGCTCCGGCGGTGCGGGCGGCGTGGTTTCCTGTCCCTCCACGATCATCGCGATGTTGTCCACCATGAGCAAAGACGTACTTGCAACGACCTTGACCAGGTTGGTGAAGCTGCTGTTGAAGGTGAATGACTGGAAATCCGCGAGAGGTCCGGTTCCATCAATGATGCCGTCGGTTCTGAAAGTCTGCGTGACCGTGCTGCCATCCACCTTGTAGCCGGTGAAAATCACCGTCAGCGGGTTGGCATAAACCGTGGAATACTCGGACAAATCCAAACCTAGAATCGTGAATGGCAGCGCCTCGCGATGCCTTACGGTGAAGTCGGCGGCCAACGGGCGCGCATAGAGCGTTCCATTGTTCGGGAGGCCGGTGGAAGATGCACCCTGAACATTCATTCCGCTTGAGCTGCCGATCACCATGTTCTGCTCTTCCATGTACGGATTGTAATTGCCCTGGCCACCGAGGAAATTCGGCGCGTCAAAGGTGATGATGCGGGTTCCCGGCGGCAGATCGAGCAGGCGACTCTCCGTGGCCGCCTGCTGGGTATCCGAGTCCATCACCGGGCAATCCGGCGGGCGGATTGTGTTGGCGTCGAGTGCTGCTTCCACATAATGCGCCACACCATCGACCTCATCGATGTCGATTCGGGACTCGGCAATGTCAGACGCATGCACGAGGAAATCCGGTTCCGCGTAATCCACGCTGCCACTGGCGGTTAGCGAGGCGACCGCCTTCTCCACCGAGTCAAGCGCGGCAGTGGGAGAATGCACCAGAAACGGCCCGTCCGGAGCCAACCTCACGCCGAGCCTCAGCCCCACCGCTGCTACGGCCAATCGGAATTCCTCCTCGCCAAGTCCTCCGCGCGGTTTGACCATTACGTGGTCCGCCACCTCCGCCACCGCGTCCGCCAGCAGGTCATCCGCTACATTTTCATCCGCTGCGGGCAGCGTCCCGGTGTAAACGACCAGAGGATACTTTTCATTCACCCGCAGCAAACGGGAGCGCCGCACACTGCCATCGGCCGCGCGGCGCAACTCAGTCGCAAGCACCTGTGGATTTCCCAGCCGACTCCAAATCCCCCTATTTGGGACCGGCACGGGCTGGGGCGCTGAAGGTTCGGCCACGGCCGAAGCCATCTCCTGGCGATGACGATCACGCGCTGATGGTTCCTCCGCCGTCGCAGGCGGCACCTCCGGAACATTTCCCCGCTTGGATACCACCGGGTCGCGAATAACCAGCCACCCGATCAAAGCGAGACCGAGGACCAAAAATAGAGACTGCCGCGCTGGAGACTTCATCATTTCACAATTGCCATTAATATCCCAGTTCTCGACCTACTCGTAAACTACAAACTCCCTAATTCCCTAATTCTCCGCCAATCCCCCGAGGTGCGGACATTTCCCGGAAATTTGCGGTTTGCAAGTCGGCGTTCCCGGCTTTGAATCCCCGCCCAGCCCATGAGCCATCCCACCTTCCGCATTGCCATCGGAGCCGACCACGGCGCCGTCGATTTGAAAAACGCCGTCGTCAAGCACCTGAAGGCGGTCGGCCACGATGTCCGAGACTTCGGCACGCACGATCATGATTCCGTCGATTACTCCGACTACGCGAACCTCGTCGCCCGCAATGTGGCGGATGGCACCTACGATTTCGGCGTCCTCGCCTGCACGTCCGGCGTCGGCATGAGCATCGCCGCGAACCGCCACCGCCACGTGCGCGCGGCGAGCGTGCGCTCGGTCGAGGAAGCGGTGACCACCCGCGAGCACAATGACGCGAACGTGCTTTGCCTCAGCGGAAAATTCACGGATGGGGCGACCGCCGTCGCCATGGCGGATGCGTTTCTCGCCACCAATTTCGCCGCCGGCCGCCATGAGTCGCGTGTTTGCAATTCCTCCGGCAGCCGCATCGCCGTGACGGATCCCGCGATCTATGCCGCGATCACCGCCGAGGAACACCGCCAGCGGAACAACATCGAGCTGATCGCTTCCGAGAATTTCACTTCGCCCGCCGTGATGGAGGCGCAGGGCTCCGTGCTCACTAACAAATATGCCGAAGGCTACCCCGGCAAGCGCTGGTATGGCGGATGCGAAAACGTGGATGTCGTCGAGCAGCTCGCGATCGACCGCGCGAAGGAGCTTTTCGGCGCGGAGCACGCCAACGTCCAGCCGCACTCCGGCTCGCAGGCAAACACCGCGGTTTACTTCTCCGTGCTCAAGCCGGGCGACAAGATTTTCACCATGGATCTCGCCCACGGCGGTCACCTCACCCACGGTCACAAGGCGAATTTCTCCGGCCGTTTCTACGATGTTACCCACTACGGGGTTTCTCCCGACGACGAGCGCATCAACTACGACGAACTGGAAAAAACCGCCCGCGAACTCAAGCCCGCGCTGATCACTGTAGGGGCTTCAGCTTACTCGCGGATCATCGACTTCGAGCGCATGGGCAAGCTCGCCCGCGAAGTCGGTTCCTATCTGTTTGTGGACATGGCGCACATCGCCGGCCTCGTCGCCGCCGGACTGCATCCGAGCCCGTTCCCACACGCGGATTTTGTCACTTCCACCACCCACAAGTCGCTTCGCGGCCCGCGCGGCGGCATCATTTTGTGCAAGGAAGAGTTCGCGAAAAAAATCGACTCGCAGGTGTTCCCCGGCATCCAGGGCGGCCCGCTGATGCACGTCATCGCGGCCAAGGCGATCTGCTTCGGCGAGGCACTCAAGCCGGAATTCAAGGAATACTCAGCGCAAATTATCAAGAACGCGCAGGCCATCGCCGCCCGTCTCACGCACCACGGATTCCGCATCTGCTCCGGCGGCACCGACAACCACGTGATGCTCGTCGATCTCCGGAACAAGAACCTCAACGGCACCGACGCCTCCCACGCTCTCGACGAAGCTGGCATCACCGTCAACAAAAACGGCATCCCGTTCGACACCGGCAGCCCGATGAAACCCAGCGGCATCCGCATCGGCACGCCCGCCGTGACCACCCGCGGCATGAAGGAAGCTCATGTCGAACAAGTCGCCGATTTCATCCACGAAGCCTTGTCCGATCACACGAATCTGGAGAAGCTGCATGCCATCCGCGAGCGGGTATTCGCCTTCAACCGCGACTTCCCGCTGCCGTGGTGAGGAAGAGGTTGATGGTTGAGAGTTGATAGTTGATGGGAAGACCACGGGTCCGCCTTCTGCTTCCTCTTCGCTATCAACCATCAACTCTCAACCATCAACTTCTCCCATGAATCCCTTCCGCGAAGACCTCGTTTCCCGCTCGCGCGCCGAGCCTTGCAGCATTGTGATCTTCGGTGCCACCGGCGACCTGACGCACCGCAAGCTCATCCCCGCGCTATACAATCTAGCAGTCGATGGCGAGCTGCCGACCGGGGTGAAGATCATCGGATTCGCCCGCCGGGAAAAGTCCGACGGGGAGTTCCGCGCCGGACTCAGCGAGTTGAACCGCAAGGTTTCCCGCTCCGGGCACGACGAGAAAATCTGGGGCAGCTTCATCGAGACGGTTTCCTATCACACCTCCGAGTTTTCCGATGTCGAAGGCTACCGCCGCCTCGCGGACAAGCTCGACGCCATCGACGCCGAGCACGGCGGCAAGGGCAACCGGCTTTTCTACATCGCCTCCGCTCCGGAGTTTTTCGATGAAATCCTCATCAACCTGAAAAACGCCGGGCTCAACGAATCGAAGCCCGGTTGCTGGTCCCGCGTCATCGTCGAGAAACCCTTCGGCACCGACCTCGCCACCGCCAAGCACCTGAACCAGGTCGTCAACGACACCTTCCAGGAGTGCGATACCTATCGGATCGACCACTACCTCGGCAAGGAAACCGCGCAGAACCTGATGGTGCTGCGCTTCGCCAACTCGATTTTCGAACCGCTCTGGAACAGCAAATACATCAGCCACATTCAGATCACCTGCTCGGAAAACCTCGGCATGGAAGGCGGCCGCGGTGGATACTATGAAAAATCCGGCGCGCTGCGCGACATGGTGCAGAACCACCTGCTCCAACTGCTCAGCCTCGTCGCCATGGAGCCGCCCACCGATCTATCAGCCGACGGCGTCCGGGATGAGAAGGTGAAAGTCATCCGCTCGCTGCGCCAGTGGGACACCCCGGAAAAAGTCGCCGCCAACGTCGTGCGCGGCCAATACCTCGCCGGCCACATCGATGGCAATCCCGTCCCCGGCTACCGTGAAGAAGACCGGGTTTCCCCCGAATCCAAGACCGAAGCCTACGTCGCGGTTAGACTACTCATCGACACCTGGCGCTGGAGCGGCGTGCCGTTTTACATCCGCATGGGCAAGCGCCTGCCGAAGAAGTCCACCGAGATTTCCGTGCATTTCAAAGACGCGCCGTGTGTGCTTTTCAACACCCCCTGCTCCGGTGTCCCCGGCGGCAATGTGCTCGTCATCCGCATCCAGCCGGACGAGGGAATCTCGCTGCGCATGGTCTCGAAAATCCCCGGCACCAGCCTGCGCCTCGAACCGGTGAAAATGGATTTCCACTACGCCACCAGTTTTGGCAAAGGCAGCCCGGAAGCCTACGAGCGACTCCTGCTAGACGCCATCGCCGGCGACGCCACCCTCTTC
>JAIFNK010000253.1 GCA_020047775.1 Akkermansia sp.
TGCCAGCCCCGGCAGCCTTGCCTACAATGGAACCGGCGTGGGTGTCGCGGTCGTGGATACCGGCGTCGATTACAATCACGCCGACCTCCAACCGCTGGGTGGGGCATCCTTCTCCGCGTTTGCCGGCACGGCACAAGACAACAACGGACACGGCACTCACGTCGCCGGAACCATCGCCGCACGCAACAACTCGGCGGACGTCGTCGGTGTCGCCCCGGCCGCGACCATTTACGGCGTGAAAGTGCTCGATGCCGCTGGCAGTGGCAGCGAGTCGGGCGTGATCGCGGGCCTCAACTGGGTGGCGGCAAACGCCGCGTTGGTGACGCCGCGGATCCGCGTCGTCAACATGAGCCTCGGCCGCCCTGGTACGCTTAACTACAACCCCACCCAACGTGCCGCGATTCAGAATCTTGTCGCCAGTGGCATCGCCGTGATCGTCGCCGCGGGAAATGACGCCACGTTGGAAGTATCGCAGCAAGTGCCTGCGACCTATTCGGAAGTGATCGCGGTCGCAAGCACCACGGCAAAGGCCGGTATGAACTCTAACCGAAGCTTCAGCGGTGTCATCGGCGCGGATACGGCGTCCTATTTCACCTCTGATGGAGCGTTTAACTCCGCCACTGGTATCGGCGTGAGTATCTCAGCCCCGGGAGCAACTCAGGAAAATATCAGCAGGACGGGCCAGGTCCAGTCGGTCGGCATTTTGTCCACCAAACTCGGAGGCGGCACGACCGCCATGTCGGGCACCAGCATGGCGTCCCCGCACACCGCCGGCGTGGTGGCCTTGATCTGGCAGAAAGCGCTGGTCCTCGGACAAACCGTGACTCCGGAGCAGATCCGCAACCGCATCCGCAGCAGTGCCAGCAACATCGGCAGTGCCCCTTTCAATAGCCCAACCAGCAGTTACACCTTCGACGGCGTGCGCGAAGGCGTGCTCTCCGCCGCCGGCGCGCTTGCACCGTAATCCCGCGCTTTTCCCATCAACGGCCCGTGATTTGGCCGATCGCCCACCGGGCGTGTTCGGAAATCAGCGGGTCGGGATCAACGACGGCGAGTTCCAAGGCGGGCAGGTCTTCGCCCGTGCCGGTATTCCCTAACGCTACGCAGACGTTTCTCAGAAATCGCGGGCGTTTGATGCGCTTGATCGGTGATTTGGCGAACAGCGCGCGGAAGCCGTCGTCGTCGAGTCCGAGGAAATCGCGCAGGCGTTTTTCGAAAACCGTCTCGCGCGCGTGGAAGGTCATTTCCCGCGACTCCGCCGCAAAGCGATTCCACGGACAAGCGTCGAGACAATCATCGCAGCCATAAATCCGGTCGCCCATCGCGACGCGGAACTCTTCGGGGATGGGGCCCTTGTGCTCGATGGTTAGATAGGAAACGCAGCGCCGCGCGTCCACCCGCCGCGGCGCGGTGATCGCCTGCGTGGGGCAGGCCGTGATGCAGGCGGTGCATTTTCCGCAATGGTCGCCGAAGTGCTCGTCTGGAGTTAGATCCAGCGTTGTAAGAAGTTCAGCCAGGAAAAACCACGCGCCCATCTGCCGGTGGATTTGCACCGTGGATTTCCCGTTCCAGCCGAGGCCCGCATCACTCGCGAAGTCGCGCTCGAGCACCGGACCGGTATCGACGTAGAAGCGCTGGGTGCCGCCAAGCGTTTGTAATTTCGCGTCAAACTCCCGCAGCCGCTTTTCGATTAGATCATGGTAATCCTCGTTCCACGCGTAACGCGCGATCCGGTAGCCGCCGTCATGCCCGTCCGGAAACGGACTACGACCCGGATAGTAATTCAGCGCCAGGCAGATGACCGATTGGCACCCCGTCAACACCTCGCGCGGATCACAACGCCGCTCCGGCGTGCGCTCAAGCCACGCCATTTCCCCGTGTTTTCCCCCGGCGATCCAGTTGCGGAACAAGTCCGCGTGGCTCGCCTCCTTCGCGACCGCGATCCGGCAATCATCGAATCCCAGCTCCGCTGCCCACGCCTTGATTTGTGCAATCATCGCACTCACAGATGGCCGGTGAAAAAATAGCGCGCGCTCTCGAGGATCCCGGTCGCCAACTCGCCGCAATCCAGCCCGGCGGTATCCACCTTCAGGTGCGCGGTCTCCGCGTAGAGCGGTTTTCGCACCGCCAGCAGCGCCTCCACCCGCGCCGCCGGATCATCCGTGTGCAGCAAAGGCCTTTCCCGGTTTTTCGCCGTCCGGTCGAGGATCACCGCCGTCGGCGCGTGCAGCCACACCACGTATCCCAGATGCCGCAAGAGCGCGCGGTTCTCCTCGCGGCCGATCACGCCGCCGCCCGTGGAAATGATCCGCCGTGGCGCGGCGGGATCGTTAAGCTCTTCTAACAACATGGTCTCCATCTCCCGGAATTTCTCCTCGCCCTCCTCCGCAAAGATCGCGGTGATCGGCTTGCCGGCGCGCTGCTCGATGACGTAGTCCATATCCACCAACGGGTAGCCAAGCCGATGATGCAGCTCGCGCCCGACTGTCGATTTCCCACTGCCCATGAAGCCGATGAGAACAATGTTCTTCGGCGGGGTATTCGATTGGTTCATGCGTCCACCCTACCGACACCACGGCGCTGGGATAAACCGTAAAAACCTTGCGGGGCGTTATTTTGAGAAAAATCCCTTGCCCGGCCGCGTCGGGTCGTTTCCCGAAGTTGGTATGGCCCGTGCTTAAATCAGTGTGAACAAACGGCGAAAACTTCACACCGCGCCGTTCCACAACCCCAATCCACCGCCGCCATGAAATTGATTCCCCGTCTCGCATCCGCCACGCTTGGACTGCTCGCCTTGTGCGGCGCCGCCAATGCTGAACCCTTGAAAATCGCTTACTCCGACTGGCCCGGCTGGGTCGCTTGGGAGATCGGCGTGCAAAAAGGCTGGTTCAAGGAAGCTGGCGTGGACGTGGAATTCCTCTGGTTCGACTACGTGCCGTCGATGGATGCCTACGTCTCCGGAAAAGCCGACGCGGTCTGCATGACCAACGGCGACGCCCTCGTCACCGGAGCCACCGGCAAGCCATCCGTCGCCATCATCATCAATGACTTCTCGAACGGAAACGACATGATTGTCGCCGCGCCCGGCATCGAATCGATGAAGGATCTGAAAGGTAAAAAAGTCGGTCTCGAAGAAGGCTTCGTCTCCCACCTCCTGCTCCTCACCGGACTCGAAAAAGCCGGGATGAAGGCCGAGGACGTCACCATCGTCAACACGCCCACCAACGAAACCCCGCAAGTCCTCGCCTCGAAAGCCGTGGACGCCATCGGTGCGTGGCAGCCGAACTCCGGCCAAGCCCTCAAGGTTCTGCCCGGCTCCAAGCCGATTTTCACCTCCGCCGACGCCCCGGGCATCATTTACGACGTGCTCGCCGTTTCCCCTGAGAGCCTCGAAAAGCGCAAGGACGACTGGATGAAAGTCACCAAAGTCTGGTACCGCATCGCCGACTACATGCACGACGAAGCGAACCTCGACGACGTGCTCAAAATCCTCTCCGCCCGCGTCAAAATCACGCCGGAAGAATACGAGCCATTCCTCAAAGGCACCTCCATTCTCTCCCTCAAAGACGCTCTCAAGCGCTGGGACACCGCCCCCGGCCTCGGCACCATCTACGGCTCCTCCAAGGTCGCCGACGACTTCAACCTGAAGTTCAAGGTCTATGAGAAAAGCCAGGACGTCGCGAAATACCTCGACCCGTCGTTCACCAAGGCACTTGCCGCCGAGAAGGCCAAGTAAGCCCTCCGTCTGACCTTCTAGCAAAGCCATGCCGCGGAAAAACGCCCGCGGCATGGCCACTAACACCCATCGATTCTTCCGCTTCCTCCATGTCTCGTCCCGGCATCCTCAAAGACTGGTTTGTGATCCGCCGGGATCTCCCCCAATCGCGACGCCTCGCCCTCACCTGCGTCTCGTTCATCCTGCCGCTCGCGATCTGGTGCTTCGTCTCCTACGTCCCGTGGATCTGGCATCCGGATGTGAAAATCGAACTCTCCGCCGAGCGCGAGGGAGTCACCACCGTCTTCACGGCAGGTGACCACGTCAGCCGGGCGTTTTTCCCGGAATTTGTTGAGGCGGTTAGAAAGGACAACGCCTCCACCATCGCCGCCCGCAAGGCCGGCACCTCCGAGAGCGGAGCCAAGCGCAAGAACCAGAAACTGCTCCGCCAGCTCGCGCCGCTCGCCGTCTCACACGACTGGCTGCCCTACACCGAGGCCCAGAACGACGCGGTCCTCTACACGCTCTGGCGCGACGTCGCCACTGGCACGAAGACCACCCGCAAGCCCGCCCTCACCCCGGAAAATCTCGACATCGTCCGCCAGAACTGGGCGCTGCTCGCCGCCGCCTCGCCCGAGTTCTCCTACGCAAAACTTCCCGAGCAATCGCTCCTGAAATTGATCCCGCAAGGCAAGCCCGCCAACCCGATCTATCTGCCCGCGCCGGACGAGGTGATCAGCACCGGCATCCGCGACTTCACCGCCAAGGTGCCCGCCGGAGAACTCACCATGGGCGATCGTTACAAGCGCTCGCTCCAAGTGATTTTCATGGGCTTCTTCTGGGCCTGCGTCGTCGGAATCCCCATCGGCATCCTCTGCGGCGTCTTCGATTCTTTCTCGAAACTCTTCGAGCCCTTCGTCGATTTCTTCCGCTACATGCCCGCTCCGACCTTCAGCACCCTGCTGGTCGCCGTCTTGCTAGCAGGTGACGCCCCGAAGATCGCCCTCGTCTTCATCGGCACCGTCTTCCAGCTGATCCTCGTCGTTTCCAAAACCACCCGCCTGCTCGACCCATCGCTGCTCGAAGCCGCCCAGACGCTCGGCGCGACACCCCGCCAGATGATCACCCACGTCGTCATCCCCGGCATCCTGCCGAACCTCTACAACGACCTCCGCATCCTCCTCGGCTGGGCCTGGACCTGGCTCGTCATCGCCGAACTCATCGGTGTGAAAAGCGGTCTAACCGAGTTCATCGAGACCCAGGGCCGCTTCCGCAACTTCGACCGCGTGTTTCCCGTCATCATCCTCATCGGCGTCACCGGCTTCGTCATGGACCAGGTCCTTTCGTGGCTTCACGGGATCTTCTTCCCCTGGGCCGGGAAAAACGGACCGCTCACCCGCGGCATCGTCAAGATCATGAAATGGCCGGTCAACGCGCTCGTCACACTCACCAGTCGCAAAAGCGCACCCGAAGCATGAACGCCGATCTCGCCCTACCCGACTACCGCGAGCAGTCGCCCGAAGTCGCAGCCCGCTTCGAGCGGCTCCGCCAGCGCCCCGTCGCCCTGCAAGTCAGCAACCTAACCAAGCAGTTCGAAACCCCGCGCGGCGTTATCACCGCGCTCGACGATGTTTCCTTCTCGGTCCACAAGCGCGAGCTGCTCAGCGTCATCGGCCCGTCCGGCTGCGGGAAATCCACCCTCGTCCGTATTCTAGCAGGCTTGGAAACATCGACGTCCGGCGAGCTCCGCGTCTATGGAGAACCCGTCTCCGGCCCCGGCCCGGACCGCGGCATGGTGTTCCAAGGCTACACGCTCTTCCCATGGAGCACAGTGAAGGAAAACGTCATGTTCGGCCCGCGCAT
>JAIFNK010000125.1 GCA_020047775.1 Akkermansia sp.
AGGGACGCCTCACTCCGGCCGAAAAGTCGAAGTCACCCGCTCTTGTCAACTGCCCACAGCGCCGCGGAGTATGTCTTCAAGTCATGACTCGGACGCCCAAGAAGCCTAACTCGGCTCTCCGTAAAGTGGCCAAAGTGCGCCTCACCAACGGATTCGAAGTCATCGCCTACATCGGCGGTGAAGGCCACAACCTCCAGGAACACTCCATCGTCCTCGTTCGCGGCGGACGGGTGAAGGACCTTCCGGGTGTGCGCTATCACATCGTCCGTGGTTCGCTCGATACCCTCGGTGTCGATAAGCGCCGCCAAAGCCGCTCCAAATACGGTGCGAAGCGTCCGAAACCCGGTGCTGTCGCCGCTCCCGCCAAAAAAGGCGGCAAGAAGTAATCCACCAGTTCTAAACCAACTTACCTTCCACCGCCATGCCACGCCGCAAGCGCATTTTCACCAAGCCAGACCGTCGCGACCCACGTTACGACAGTCCTCTCGTCGGTCACCTCATCACCAAGGTGATGGAAGACGGCAAGCGTTCACTCGCCCAACGCATCGTTTACGCCGCCATCGAGCGCGCCAACGAAGGAGTTGACACCATCGATCCGCTCGAAGTCATCACCCGCGCCGTTGAGAACACCAAACCTCGCGTGGAAGTGAAATCCCGCCGCGTTGGTGGCGCTACCTATCAAGTGCCGCTCGAAGTGGCTCCGGACCGTTCCGAGTCGCTCTCCATGCGCTGGCTCGTCAACTACGCCCGCAACCGCAAGGGCACTCCGATGCACGTCGCTCTCGCCAACGAGATCAAGGACGCTGCTAACAACCAAGGCAGTGCCGTCCGCAAACGCGACGACGTACACAAAATGGCGCAAGCCAACCGCGCCTTCGCTCACTTCCGGTTCTAATCTCTGATACGCGCTCCAGCATTCTCCGTCCGTGAATCCGAATAGTCCAAACCGCCAATACGTGCTCGAGCGCACCCGAAATATCGGGATCGCCGCGCACATTGACGCGGGTAAGACGACGCTCACCGAGCGGATCCTGTTCTATACAGGCATGATTCACAAAATCGGCGAAGTCCACGATGGTGGCGCGACGACCGACTGGATGGAGCAAGAGCGCGAGCGCGGCATCACCATCACTTCCGCCGCCGTCACCACCGAGTGGTGGCAGCATGAGGAAGAGGGGATGACCAAGCTATTCCCAGGCCAGAAACAGCGCATCAACATCATCGATACTCCGGGACACGTTGACTTCACCGCCGAAGTCGAGCGGTCCCTCCGTGTGTTGGATGGTTGCATCGTCGTTTTCTGCGGTGTCGCCGGCGTCCAGCCGCAAACCGAAACCGTCTGGCGGCAAGCTTCGAAATACCACGTTCCGCGGATCGTGTTCGTCAACAAGATGGACCGGACCGGCGCGAATTTCCAAAGCGTATTCGACGAGGTGAAGGATAAACTCGGTGCCAACGCCGTGCGCATCCTCATCCCGATCGGAGCCGAAGACCAGTTGATCGGTCAGATCGACGTGGTGAACCAAAAGGCAATCTATTACTCCGACGACGACAAGTTCGGCTCCACCTACACGGTGAAGGAACTTGAGGGAGACCTCATCGAACTCTGTAAACAGGCCCACGACGAACTCGTCAACGCCGTTGCAGATGTGGATGACGCCGTAGGCGAAAAATTCCTCAACGAAGAGCCGATCACTCTCGAAGAGTTGAAGCAAGGCATCCGCCGCGCAACGATCAACAACCTGCTGGTGCCCGTCGCCGGTGGCTCCGCTTTCAAAAACAAAGGTGTCCAATACCTGCTCGACGCGGTTCTCGACTACCTCCCAAGCCCGCTCGAC
This sequence comes from Akkermansia sp., assembly GCA_020047775.1. GTDB lineage: Bacteria > Verrucomicrobiota > Verrucomicrobiia > Verrucomicrobiales > Akkermansiaceae > Luteolibacter. The sequence continues at coordinate 1,839 of JAIFNK010000125.1, forward strand.
ATTCCCGCAGCGATTGGCATGGACCCCGACGACCACGAGAAGCACATCGAAGTCGTCACCTCGGATAACGAAAAGTTCGTTTCCCTCGCTTTCAAACTCTGGGCCGACAAGTTCGTTGGCAAACTGGTTTTCTTCCGCGTCTATTCCGGTGTCATCCGCAAGGGCGACACCGTTTACAATCCCCGCACCCGCCGCTCCGAGCGCGTTGGCCGTTTGATTCAAATCCAGGCGAACGAGCACAAGGACATCGACGCCTGTTATTCCGGTGACATCGCAGCCATGGTCGGCATCAAGAATGTCACCACCGGCGACACGCTCGCCGCCGAAAACCACGACGTGGTTCTCGAACCCCCGACTTTCCCGGAACCGGTCATCTCGATGGCCGTCGAGCCTCGCACCAAAGCCGACCAGGAAAAACTCGGCATGGCACTCGGTCGTCTATCCGAAGAGGATCCGACCTTCATGGTCAAGACTGACGAGGAAACCGGCCAGACCATCATTTCCGGAATGGGTGAGCTTCACCTGGAGATCATCATCGATCGCATCCGCCGCGAGTTCAAAGTCGAGGCTAACACCGGCGCTCCCCAGATCGCTTATCGCGAAACCATCACCCAGGCCGCTGGCGGCGAAGGCAAGCTGATCAAACAATCTGGCGGCCGCGGCCAATACGGCCATGTCGTTCTTTCGGTGAAGCCGAACGAAAAGGGCAAAGGTCTCACCATCGAAAACAAAGTCATCGGTGGTGCGATTCCCAAGGAATACATCAACGCGGTTTATAAGGGCATCAACGAGTCGATGACCAACGGCATCATCGCCGGTTATCCCGTGATCGATGTGCATGTTGAAATCCTCGACGGTTCCTACCACGACGTCGATTCCAACGAAAACGCTTTCACCATGGCGGCCATTTTCGCCATGAAGGACGGCTTCAAAAAAGCAAAGTCCATCCTGCTTGAGCCTATCATGGCGGTCGAAGTCTCTACCCCTGACGATTACCAAGGTGACGTCATGGGCGACCTCAGCCGCCGTCGCGGGCAAATCCAGAATACGGAATCCAAAGGCAAGCTCTCCATCGTGCATGCCAATGTGCCGCTCAAGGAAATGTTCGGCTACTCCACCGCCGTTCGCACCCTCTCTTCGGGACGTGCTTCGTATGCGATGACTCCATCGCACTTCGAGCAGGTCCCAACCAATATCGTCGAAGAAATCGTAAGCGACCGCATCGGTTAGCCGATCCAGATTACTCGCCCTGTAGCCAACCACGTAAACCGTCAAACAACTTCTCCACCATGGAAAATCAGAAAATCCGCATCCGCCTGCGCGCCTTCGACCATCGCGCCATCGACCGCTCCGCCCAAGAAATCGTGGAGACCGCAAAACGCACGGGCGCCCGTGTCGCCGGCCCGATCCCGCTTCCGACCCGTATCGAAAAGTTCACGGTTAACCGCTCGGTTCACGTTAACAAGAAGTCGATGGAACAGTTCGAAATCCGGACCCACAAGCGCCTTCTCGACATCGTCGATCCAACCGCCCGCACGGTGGATGAGCTCAAGAAGCTCAATCTCCCAGCCGGTGTCGATATCACCATCCGTATCTGAGTTTTGCTTCTTCCGACTCTCAACTCTCAACTTCCAACTCTCAACTTTCTTCCATCGCCATGTCACTCGGCCTCCTCGGCAAAAAAATCGGTATGACCCGCCTGTTCGACCAACAGGCCGGCATCATGATCCCTGTCACCGTTATCGACGTTTCCGGTAATACGATTCTCCAATCCAAAACTCCGGAAACCGACGGTTACACCGCGGTCCAAGTCGGCTACGGCGATCAAAAGGAACAACGCGCCACCAAGCCTGCTCTCGGCATCGCCAAGAAGGCGGGTTGCGCTCCCAAGCGTTTCATCCAGGAATTCCGCGTCGAAAACGGCGTCGAGCTTCCAGCAGTTCATCCCGGTCTCGACACTTTCACCGAAGGCCAATGGGTTGACGTGATCGGCGAATCCAAGGGCCGCGGTTTCCAAGGTGCGGTCAAGCGCCACGGATTCGGTGGTTTGAAGATGACCCACGGCTCCATGATGCACCGCCGGACTGGCGCCATCGGTTGCCGCTCGACCCCAGGTCGCGTTTGGAAAAACCAAAAGATGCCCGGCCACATGGGAACCACCCGTGCCACCGTGCAAAATCTCAAGATCGTCGCCGTTCGCAAAGAAGACGGCGTGATCCTCGTCTCTGGTGCGGTTCCCGGTGCTAACGGAAACTACGTCACCGTCCGCCCAGCCAAGAAGAAGTCCGCCTGATCCGGTGGCATTTTTGAAACCTCTCACGATTCCCAGTCATGTCCGCTAAGACTTTCACCGCAGAAGACGCTCAAGCCGCCAACCTCGTGTTGGTAGGTGCCGAGAAAGGTCGCCAAGCCGTCCACGATCTCGTGGTCGCCTATCGCGCCAACCGCCGCACCGGCTCCGCTTGCACCAAGACCCGGGGCGAGGTCTCCGGTAACAACCGCAAGATCTACAAACAAAAAGGCACCGGTGGTGCCCGTCACGGCGACAAGCGCGCCCCGATTTTCGTCGGTGGTGGTGTTGTCTTCGGACCACGCCCCCGCGATTACTCCAAGAAGGTTCCGAAGACCGTCCGCAAGCTCGCTCTCCGCCGCACCTTGGGTGACTTGGTCAGTGCCGGCAAAGTTCTGAGCGTGCCTTCATTCTCCATTGCCGATGGCAAGACCAAGTCCTTCGTGGCTGCCCTCGATGCCATCGCGCCTCTCGGCAAGATCCTCGTGGTTGGAAATTCCTTCGACGACTCCACCTACCTCGCCGGCCGCAACGTCGCTTACGCCCAACTCGTCACGGGTTCGGATGTCAACGTCGAGCAACTCCTCCTCGCCAACACCATCATCCTCGTGGGTGATGCCGTGCAAACCCTCGCGGCTCGCACCGCCTGAACCCCGGACCTAACACCGAGATCATGAAAGACATTTACCAGGTCATTAAAAACGTCCGTCTCTCCGAGAAAGCCACCATGCTTCAGGAGACTAACAACGAGGTCACCCTCGAAGTGGACCGCAAGGCCAACAAGCTTGAAATCAAGCAGGCCGTCGAACAACTCTTCGGAAAAACCGTTCTGGCAGTCCGCACTGCCAACTACGACGGCAAACTCAAGCGCCAGCGTCGTGCCGACGCCGGTCGTACCAACCATTGGAAAAAAGCCATCGTCCGCCTCAAGGAAGGCGAATCGCTTGATCTCGTCTAAGCGAATTACCCGCTGCTCCAAACGTAACACTCTAACGTTCCGATTGTCATGCCCCTGAAAACTTTCAAGCCAATCACACCCTCCGCTCGCTACAAGAACCTCCCGTCCTTCGACGAGATTACCAAAAGCAAGCCTGAGAAGAGCCTTCTCACGCCTCTCAAGCGCAGCGGCGGCCGTAACAACACCGGCCGCATCACCACCCGTCACATCGGCGGTGGCCACAAACGCCACTACCGTCTGATCGACTTCAAGCGCGGCAAGCACGATGCACCAGCAACCGTCGTCGGCATCGAATACGATCCGAACCGCACCTGCCGCATCGCGCTCATCCAGTATGAAGACGGCCAGAAGTCCTACATCCTCGCCCCACTCGGCCTGGAAGTCGGAACGACCGTCGTCGCCGGTGCCAACGTCGCTCCGAAAACGGGCAACGCCATGCCACTCAGCGCCGTGCCGCTCGGCACCTCGATCCACAACATCGAGCTCGTCGCTCCGAAAACGGGCAACGCCATGCCACTCAGCGCCGTGCCGCTCGGCACCTCGATCCACAACATCGAGCTCATCCCTGGCAACGGTGGCAAAGTCGCCCGCGCCGCCGGCCAACTCGCCGTGCTTTCCAACCGCGATGGCGGCTGGGCACTGGTGAAAATGCCTTCCGGTGAAATCCGCCGCTTCAACGACCGCTGCTTCTGCACGATCGGCCAAGTCGGAAACCGTGACCACATGAACGAAACTTCGGGCAAAGCCGGCCGCACTCGCTGGCAGGGCGTTCGCCCGACCGTCCGCGGTATGACGATGAACCCCGTTGACCACCCGAACGGTGGTGGCGAAGGCAAGTCGAAGTCCGGTGGTGGTCGCCAGCACCTTACCAGCCCATGGGGCCACGCGAA
>JAIFNK010000278.1 GCA_020047775.1 Akkermansia sp.
CATGCCGTAGGGGACTTGTGACTGCGGCGGGTAATGCTGCCGAGGGTATTCCCCGAGGGAACATCCGGGGAGGGAGGGACCCAGCTTTGCTGGGAGGGGCCTGGACTGGATGCAGCATTACACCGCGCACGTCACATGGCCCCGCAGGCTAGCAGCACCCGTGATCAGCACGCAGCGGGATGGAAAGGCGGGGCGGAGCGACGATCTTCGAGTAATTGCTGGGCTGACCTAACGAACTGTTATTTGTAAATTCTAGGACCGGTACCGTTCACAATCTCAGACTTTTCCCGTCGGATGGCTGTGGCATTTGTTCATCTTTCGCAAGATACTAACTTCTCGAATGTTTTCTCGTCAGCTTGAAAGAAACGTATCCTCAACGCTTTTGAATCCTTCCAATCAATGACATAACGAGAATCCGTTCCTTTAATATTAAATCGTGATTCCTCCAAAATTTCCCGGTTTCCATCTGCCAGAACCTTTCCCCTTAAGAACACAGTTACCGCCAAATTACCCGATTGGTTTTCAATAGACACAAGGGCACTATGGGCCGAATCTGCGGCGGAATCATAGAACTGATTTTCTTCAATCCAGAAAGAAGAAGCAGACGGCTTTCCACAACCAAAAAGGAGCAACCAACTAACAACCGCAAACATACCCAAAATGAACGTTCTCAAAATGCGGTCATCCATTCGGTGTAGTTAACTATGAATTCAAAAAGACTGAACCTTTTCTTCGGCTTGTCGAAGGAAGCACCTAGACCCTTCGCCGTATCTTTAGCTTGCTCATGACAATCGTTGAAGGGCGGAAAATACATCCCTGAATTCAGCTCGGGATGCTTTCTGACGCCGTCGATAAAGTCTTTATCCGACATGCCCGGAGGCAGCTTCACCAAAGTACTTGGTGCTCTCGTCGTTTTAGGATCAAACCCAGCAGGATAGCCAGGGCGTCTGGTTCCTCCTGAGCTTCCTTGTCCAGTCCCGACACCACCAACTCCTGGCTGGTCGCTGAAAAAAAAGAGGTGCCACGCACCGGTCTCAATTTCAGTAAAAGCAGGAACAGCATAACAACGAACTTCAAGCCCCAGCGGATCGATCCAATTCACCGGATCGTTTCCAACATACCCATACAAATTAATTCCCCCCTCTTCCCCGATCGGATCGGCAGATAGCCATCTTCCCGACTCAACATCATACGCCCGGAACCAAGTCAGGATTAGCCCGGATTTCGCATGGTGGTGGTGGCCGGTGTAGCCGGTGTCGGACTCGACGGTGCCGGACAGTTTCGCCCGTTTGCCCCATATGTCGTATTCGTAGCGGGTTTGCAGGGTGCCGTTCGCATCGACGAGTTCCCGGATGCTGCCGAGGTGGTCTTTCGTGTAGAAGAGTTTGTTGAGCGGGGCGGTGGCGGCGGGGATAAATTCCCCCTGCGGATGGTATTGCTTGAGTATGGTCGTGCCGAGAGCATCGCGTTCTTCGGCGGGTTGATTGCCTCCGGCCCATAGATAGCGTTTATCCGTGATGACGGAGTTGGATGCATTCTTCTCCGTGATGCGGACTCGCCGCGAGAGGCCGTCGTAGGTGAACTCGGTGGTGCTGTTATCCGCGTAGGTGATTTTTATGAGGCGGTCTTCGGCGTCCCATTGGTAGGCTTGGCCGCTGCCGTTGTTGGTGGTGTTGCCGTTCAGGTCGTAGGTCGGCGTGCGCGAGGTGCCGGAAACGTTGACGGAGTAGGAATTGATGCGGGTGTTGGCGTTGGGGCTGGTGTCTTTGGCTTCAATGGTGACGCTGTTGGCCCCAGGAGTGGTCGTCACCCAACCGGAGAATTGGTTCGCACTGTCGGTCGTGGCGTTGGTAAAGGCGTTGGCGTTCGACTTGACCCGGACTGTAGCAGTTTCGTTGGTAGTGCCTCGGACGCGCATCCAGCCGCCAGGCTGCTCGGAGACGATCTGGTTGCGGTTATTGTGCGTCGTTTGAGTATTGGAAAGAGTGGGCGGCACGCCAACGCTTCTTGATGTGCGATTGCCGATCTTGTCGTAGCGCCAGGCGTGTTGCTCGAGCACGGCGGCGGTGCTGTTGGTGAGGGTGGCGGCTTCGAGCTGGTCGGCGCGGTCGTAAGTGATGCCCCAGGTTTTGGCGGGGTTGGTGCCGGTGGTTTGTGACCAGGATTTGATGTTTCCTTCCGGGCTGTAGATGTAGCCGTGGGTGGAAAGTGGGACGTTGCCAGAGAGTTGGTTTTTGATTTCCTTCAAGCGGAGGTCCGCGGCGGCGGTGTGGTAGTCGAAGGTGGTGGTGAGTCCGTTGGGGGCGGAGATGGTCTTGGGCAGGAGATTCACCGGATCGTAGGTGTGGGTGAAGCTGCCGAGGGGATTGGTGAGCTGGGTGACTCTGCCCAAGGCGTCGTAGGTATCGACGGTGGTGGTGTTGGCGCTGCCGTTGATGGAGTGGGTTTTCGGCCGGCCCAGGGCATCGTAGGTGTGGGCGATGGTGTCATTGGCCAGCGGGCCGTCGATGGTGTGGAGGTTTCCAGCCCCGAAGGTGGAACCGTTTACCGGATGGTAGGTGTAGCTGGTGCTGCCTGTGCCGTCGGTCATCTGGCTGAGACGACCGTAAACGGGATCGTAAGCAAAGCCGACGTTTCCGGTGGGGTTCTGGGAATTCGTGTAAGCAATCGTAGAGAGTTGACTGTCCTTGTAGTAGGTGTGGGTTTTGACCTGTGCCTTGGCGTCTGTGATGGTGGAAAGGCGTCCGGCGAGGTCGTAAGCGAGATTTTCCTCCTTGCCGTCGGCGTAGGTCTTTTTCAAGAGGCGGCCGCCGATGTCGTAGTCCCAGTGGGTTTTGTTGCCCTCGCCATCCCACAAGTCCTGCAAGGCTCCGCAATAGCACCAGTTGAAGCGAGTGGTGCGGTTGAGCGGATCGACGGTGGCGACGCGCTCGCGCAGGGCATTGTAACCGAAGAGGGTCCAACGGTTCTCCCGGTCCTTGTGGTGGGTGAGATCGAGGATCTTGCTGCCGTCGGGGCGTTGATAGGAGAATTGTTCCTTGGTGCCGTCCGTGTAGGTGATGAGAGTCTGGCGGTCCAGGGCATCATAATCGAAAGTGAGCGTGTAACTGCCCGGGCTCGTGGAAGTCCGGACGCGCCCGTAAAGATCGTAGGTGTAGCTGGTGCTGTCAGCCGTTCCGGCGAGTGGGCCGTCCACGGAGGTGAGGTAGCCAGTTGGATTGTAGTTCATGGTAGTGACCAAGGCACCAGGTTGGGTCATGGAGGCGGGCTGGCCGCGTGCGTTCCACGAAAACGTGGTGGTCTGGCCGGAGGCATCCGTAGTGGTGCGTGGCTGGCGAGGGGGATCTGCGGGGTCGTAGGTGTAGGTGGCGAGAGTCTCATCGGCGGCTCCGTTTTGCTGTTTCACGTTGAGGAGATCCATGCCGGTAGCGGCGTCATATTCCCACTTGCGGACACGGCCGAGGGTGTCGGTGTGTTTGGTGGTGTTTCCCAGAAAGTTGTATTCATACTGGTCCACTCCTGTTTCGTTGGTGCTGATCCTGCGGCCGATTTTGGAAGGCTGCTCGGAATTTCCCATACTAATCCCATAGTAGCCAAGCACCTGATTCGGGTATTGATACCAAATGCGACTCTCGAACGGCTTCTTGATGCTTGAAATCACCCCTATCGGACGATAGGAAGTAGTCGGATGCCACATCCACTTATGACGCACGGCTTTGTCGTAATTCAAGCCCGTATCTGGATTTGGAGGGTGGTGTGCGTAGGTCTTCTTATCCCAGTACAACGTGTTCCCATAATAGAGGTAATCGTTCTTGCTCTGAATGAGCGCAGTGTCCGGCAGTTCCGCCGCCGAATCGGAGCCTGGAAGCCAATTCGCTTGGGGCCAATTCTGAACCTCATTAAAGCTGCTGCGATACTCGACTCGCTCCTTGCGGTTGAGCGGATCAGTCACTTCCACATATTGGGTAAGACCGGAAGTGGTGGGATTTGTCACAAAGGAGGTGGTGCCATAGGGGGTTGTGAGACTGTTCACAAAGTCCAGTTGGACGGAATCGTAAGTGAAAGATGACTGGATGCCCTCAGGATCGACAATTTTAATCAACCTGCCGCTGGAATCGTAGGCAAATTGGGCGGAGCGGCGACTGCCGGCGTTGGGAATGAAGGGGTCTGAGATCCTTGTTACAAGATGGGGGAACGCAGCGTTCTCGTAGTAGAAACTGGAAGTCTGCCCCAGAGCATCAGTCACGGCAGTCAGACGATTCGAGCTGTTGTAGGATAGTGCGACGGTATTGCCCTGCGCGTCAGACAGAGAGGTTAGCAGAAACTTTGGATAGGGAGACGCCGCCACCTGACGGGAGAAAACCTGTTTCGACCCATCCGCGTTGAGCAATTCATAGACGACTGGGTTGGATGATGTTTTCACCAGCTTCCCAAGACCGCGCTTCTGGCGTTCAAACACGTAAGTATTCGGATTGAACGAGTGGCTCTCCCGCCCGCCGCCTGGAAGAAAGACAGCCATGGTTCCACTGTCGACTTGTTGCAGGTAGGAGGACCAGTTCGATGTCCATTTGGGACCAAAGCCGTATGCGGACGAATCCAGAACCTGCTCACCACGTTGTCGGTAGGTTAAATTGAACTCAATCGCCGGACCATAAGGCGGTTTGTACCAAAGCGGAGTGTCCCTGATGAGCAGGCCCGCTTTGAACAGGTCGAAATCGTATGCTGCCATGCCCGGGCATTTTTTGGGACACTTGTCGGGTTTGTCATCAGGATCTTTGGACGTGGGCGCTCCTTTCCCGAAAACTTCAGCCGCCTTATCCTTGGAAAGAACATTCCATCCTCGCCCAATAGCGGACCGCGGGACGAGGAAATACCCGCTCGATTCACGGTCAAGCACCTCGGGAGTGAGCAGGAAATCGTGCAGAAAAGTAGGATCTCGCAAAAACAGGCGACCATCGTCCATTCTTTTCAAAATCGCGGCATAGTGGCCTACTTTCCAATGAACGAGTACAGGGAGCGGCAGCTCGGCACCGGGCTTTCTTTCCGCAGCCACCCAGTCCATCTCCATCTCCCCGCCAAGCGACTGCAACTCTGCCAATGACACGCCCTTGATGGTTGACTCTTTCTTATCAATAGAAGGATGCATGGCGGGTTGCAGGCCCAGCGATTCACGGATGTTCCGTAAAGCGTAGGGGCCGCACTTGAACGAATGCTCCGGGATGTCGGTCATAGATTGCAGGCCTTCCGCCGCCATCCGGATCTTTTCAGTGTTCACCCCTGAGATCGGGCGTCCCTCCACCTCTCTCAGCACCGCCCGGAGTTCCTCCATGCGGCCCAGGCGGGCGTAGAGACCTGCCAGTTCCGCCGCAGCGGAAACGGACGCCGCGCGGACGGCTGGATCCTCCGAATCCTTGAGCGCGTGCCAGGCTTTTTCAAAACAATCCAAAGCTTCCGAGAAACGGCCTTGGTGGTAAAACTGAACACCGCAGGTTACCCTCAATCCGGGGGTCCAAGGGTTGCCAGGGTTTTCGGAAATGAAGGTTTCCAGCGCGGTCGCATCAGTAGGCTCCG
>JAIFNK010000009.1 GCA_020047775.1 Akkermansia sp.
TTCCTCCCGTCATCGCGCTGGCGATCGCCGGGATGTGGCTTGGCTCGCAGCGCCGGACGATTTCCACCTTGGAACGGGAAAGCGCGGTCTTGCAAAAAGCCATCGCCGCCCGCGCCTCCGGTGCCGTGGCGGACTCGCCGCAGGCCAGGCCCGCGTCATCCGCCAAGGGATCCAAGGACAAGGAGCCGATTGATTGGCAGAAAATCGCCGCCCAGTCCGCGGAATCGCGCCAAGGCGGTGGCATGGGCGACATGCGCGCCATGATCCGCTTCCAGCAACGCCTGCAAGCGATGAGCAAGGAGGAACTCGTCGCCGCGCTCGACGAGATTGCCGCACTCGATTTCCCGGCGGAAACCCGGAATATGTTGCAACAAAAGCTCCTCGATCCGCTGGTCAAAAAAGACCCCGAGCTTGCGTTGAACAAGTTCATCGACCGTCTCCAGGACAACGATGGATCTATCTCCTGGCAGCTCGCCAACGCCATGCAGGAGTGGGCGAAAAAAGACCCGGCGGCAGCCACCGCCTGGTTCGACCAGCAGATCGCCGCCGGAAAATTCAACAGCAAGTCGCTCGACGGGAAAAGCCGGTCCCGCCTCCAGTTCGAGGGGAGCCTGATCCATGTCCTGCTCGGCACCGATCCGGACGCCGCCGGCCGCCGTCTGGCGGCGATGCCGGCAGACCAGCGGGGCGATGCATTGACGCAGTATTCCTTCCAGCAAAACAAGGCGATGGATCCGCTTGCCTTCGCCAAACTCGTCCGCGACCAGGTGGCGGAAAAAGACCAGGCCCGGATACTCGGCCAGCAGGCATCCCGCTTGGTCGGCAACGACGGCTTTTCGAAAGTCACCGAATTCCTCGACCGCATCCAAGCCTCCCCCACCGAACGAGCCGCCTGTGTCGAGCAAGCCGCCGAATCCCAAATCCAGTCGCTTTCCTTCGAGAAAAAAGTCACCCGCGAGGACCTCGACTCGATGCGCGAATGGGTGACCGCCCAAGCCCCCGAAAAGACCGGCGCGGTGACCGGGAAGGTCCTTGCCACCGCTTCCCGGAAGGGTCGTAAAATGGAGTTCTCCGAAGCTGCCGATCTCGCGGTGCAATACCACGACGCCAGCGGCAACGACGAGGTTCTGTCCTCTTTCCTCGACGGCTCGGCCGCGCGGCAAAACAAGGACCAGGCCCGCGTCATCGCCGCAAAAATTTCCGACGTGAAGCGCCGTGAGGAAGTCCTCAAAAAACTCGAATAAGCCCGCTTCATGAAAATTTCCATCGCCGCCTCCATCCTGATCCTGCTCGTCGCCGCGCTCTTCGGTGTTCCGAACCACCAGCGTCTGATCATCATCCGCGAGAGCCACGCGAAACTCGTCGCCACCGCCGCGCAGCTCGGCGTGTCCCTCGATCCGTCCCACCCCGGCGATCCCGTCCGCATCACCAAGAGCAACCGCGGGAACAAGGAGATGGACGCCAAGGCCGCCGCCGTGGAATTCATTGCCTTCGCCAGGGAATTGGAAGCCTGGGAGAAAAAGGGCGGCCCGCCGGATGACGTCCGGCAGAAGCGCATCCTGGAAATATTGGACCGCATGATGTCACTCGATTCCGCGCAGTTGAAGATCCTCATCACCGAGGTCCGCGCCGCTTCGGACCTCAAGGACGAGACCCGCCAGGGCCTCATCGGTTTTTCCATCATGACGCTCGCCAACGACCACCCGCAGTCCGCGCTCGCCCTCTTCACCGAGTCGTCTGATCTCTTCAAAGGCGAGGGCATGGGCAGCCACGTCATCTCCTCCTCGCTCGCCAAGTGGGCCGAGGACGACCCACTCGGCGCGCTCGACTGGGTCCGCAAAAACAGCGCGAAATTCCCCGATCTCGTCACCGACGACGCCAAGCGCGGCCTCATCTCCGGCACCGCCGCGCAGGATCCCGGACTCGCCTTCAAGCTCATCGGCGAGCTAGGCATCAAAGACAGCTCGCAAGCCATCTCCAGCATTGCCAGGGCAGCCAGCACCCCGGAGGAACGAACCAACATCCTCGCCGCACTTCGCGAACACCTCGCCGGCCTGACGGTTGAGCAAGCGAAAAGAGATATCTCTAACGCTGCCATTCGCGAATTCGCCCAAAGCATCGGCAAGGAGGGATTCGATGCCGGTTCACAATGGATCGCCAGTTCCAATCTCACACCCGCGGAACTCGAAAGTTTCGCTGATGGATTGAAAAGCGCCTCCAAAACCAGCGAATCCGGCCGGTGGATCGAGTGGATCGGCAATAACCTGCCGCCCGAAAAAGCCGCTGACAAAATTGAAAACATCGTCGGCAACTGGACCCGCAATGACTATCAGGCCGCCGGCAAGTGGTTGACCTCCGCCCCCGACGGTCCCACGAAAAACACCGCCATCCGCCGTTACGCCGAGACCGTTTCCAAATACGAACCGGAAACCGCCGCGCAATGGGCCATGACCCTCCCGCCCGGCAAGGACCGCGACAAGACCCTCAAGACTATCTATCAGAACTGGCCGGAGGACGATCCCGCCGCCAAGGACGCCTTCAAGCAACAACACGACATCAAGTAAAACAGGATGCAAACCAATGCATTTAGCCCGCTGGACAAATCATCGCAGACCGGGCATTCATGCCCCGGCATCCGTTCGTCAGTGTTGAGGCATTTTTCCTAATGTCGCCCCCCCACGCGCGAGGGGCCGGTGAGGCGTTGAAAAATGGATGATTTGAATTTGAAAGTGCCTTACTTCGCCGACGGCAGTCCGTCCACTCCTTCCACTGCGGGGCCGGTCGAGGGGGATGGGTTCGTGGGGGCGGGGATCACCATCCCTTCGCCGGTGCGGATGAGGCGCAGTTCGACGGATTCCATGCCCTTGCAATTCGCGCGGACGATGATCTCGCCGGGCTGGCGCGTGCTGTCCTTGCGAATTTCCGGTTCGGGGCCGGAAGTCGCGGCGATGATGGCAAGGCCGAGTCCGTTGAAGGTGCGGATGGTGCTGGCTTGGAAACTTTCGTGGCTGAGCGGATCGCCGCCGCCGGAACCGACGATGCGGCCGGGACCTTCGATCTGGAAGTTCACCCATTTCGCGGCCTGCGGGGCGAAGACGCCGTTTTCATCCTCCACGCGGAGGGTCACGTAGGAAAGATCGCGGTTCGCGGGATCGAGCTTGGGTTGATCGGCGGAAATGTTGATTTTCGCGGGCACGCCGGCGGTGTGGAGGCTGGTGGTGAAGACGACCTTGCCGTCCTTGCCGGCGACGAGTTTCAGTTCGCCGGGCTGATAGGGAACGAGCCATTCGAGATGCATGTCGTTCTTCGCGTCAAACTTGCGCGTCCCTAGCGACTTGCCGTTGAGGAAAAGCTCGGCCACGTCGCAGTTGGTGTAGCACCACACCGGGATGGTGGTGCCTTCCTTGCCGGGCCAGGTCCAGTGCGGCAGGAGATGCGCCATCGGCTTGTCGGTCCATTGGCTCTGATAGAAATAGTAGGTGTCCTTGGGGAAGTTGCAGAGGTCGATGATGCCGTAGTTCCCGAGCACGCGCGGCCAGCCGCCGGACTCGCCGATGTAGTCGAAACCGGTCCAGCGGAATTCGCCCATGATATAGGTTTTTGTTTTGGTCATGCGCCAGGAACGGCGCGCGTCGATCTGCACGCCGGCGTTATCATACGACGACTCATAGTAGGGGTCGGTTTCGGGAAATACTTCCTTCTCCGTGAGCTTCGGATGATCGAAGCCCGGGCGGTAATAGCGCGGATGCGCGCGGTATTCGCCGCGGGTTTGCAGCGAGTGGGGCACCTCGGAGAGATACATCATGCGGTCCGGATAGCGGACGCGGTCGCCCTCGATTTCGAACACGGATTCAACTCCCTCGTTGTAGCCCACGATGTCGAGTTGCTCGGTGAAACCGCTTTCGTTGGCGCTTTTGATGTGGTTGCAACCGACCGTCACCGGGCGGGTGGGGTCGATCTTGTGGCAGAGATCGCGGAGCACCTTCACGGTTTCGATCTCGCCGTTTTTCACGGATTCCGGAACCTCGTTGCCGACGCTCCACATGATGACAGACGGGTGGTTGCGGTCGCGCTTGAGGTGGTCGGTTAGGTCGCGCTCGTGCCATTCGTCGAAGTATTTGTTATAGCCGAAGGGAGCCTTGCCTTTGTTGGTTTTGCTGGCGACGAGCAGCTTGCCCTCGAAGTCCCAGCCGCGCCGCCACTCGTCGAAGGTTTCGTCGAGCACGAGGAATCCCATTTTGTCGCACAGCGCCATCATCTCCGGGGAATGCGGATAGTGCGCGGTGCGGATCGCGTTGCAGCCCATTTCCTTGAGCATTTTCAGGCGGCGCTCTAACGCCTGGTCCCACAGCGCGGTGCCGAGCGGTCCGAGGTCCTGGTGGTTGCAAACGCCTTTCATCTTGGTGCTGACGCCGTTGACGAAGAGGCCGGTCTTGGCGTCGAACCGCACTTCCCGCACGCCAAACGTGGTCTCGTAGCGGTCGGCAAGTTGCCCGCCTTCCCGCAGTTCGGTGCGCAGCGTGTAGAGGTTCGGCGAGTCTGGCGACCACCGTGCGGGGGTGGCGATTTGCAGTGACTGGGCGTGGACCTGTTCGGCATCCGCCGCCACTTCGACGGAGCCTTCGGTGGTGGCGATCACCGCGCCCTTCGCATCGAGGATGGTCTGGGTCACGGTCACGGATTTTTTCGCCGCATGGCCGTTGCGGATCGTAGTGGTGACGGCCACCTCTGCTTGTGCGTCGGAAATTTTCGGAGTGGTGACGTAGGTGCCCCAGTGGACGACCCGCAGCGGGTCGGTAATGGTGAGCCAGACGTGGCGGTAGATGCCGCTGCCGGTGTACCAACGGCCGGAGGGCAGCCGCGAATTGTCCACGCGCACCGCCAGCACGTTGTCGCCCGCGAGGTCGAGATGGGGAGTTAGGTCGTATTGCACGCCGATGTATCCGTAGGGGCGCTTGCCGAGACGGTGGCCGTTGATCCAGACCTCGCCATTCATGTAGATGCCGTCGAACTCGATGAAAACCTTCCGGCCCCCGGCGGTGGACGGGGCTTTGAAGGATTTCCGGTACCAAGCGGTGCCGCCGGGAAGGAAACCGCCGGGCGCGCCGCTCGGGTTGGCGGGATCGAATGGGCCTTCGACGCTCCAGTCGTGTGGCAGGTCGAGGCTACGCCAGCCGGAGGCGTCGAAGACCCGCTGGTCCGCGCCCGCCGGGTCGCCCTTGACGAACGACCATGCGGCATCGAACGACTGCCTGCTGCGCGGGGATTCAGGTGTGTCGGATAATCCCGCGCCTGTCATCAGCAGAAGAATGGCTGGGATTCCGAGAAGTTGTCGGAGGTGTTTCAACGGGGCGTGCATTGATTTTGGAGTGGATTTCATGGGTCGCGGCCAGCGGGGTTATCCGGCATCTGTAAGTCCCGACCGATCAAGGACCACCTGTCATGCAAGTCAAGACGCGTCCATGCGGGGGCTGCCAAACCCCATGATTTGTCCGGCGTCGTTTGTTCGCGGGTCTTGCAGGCTAGAGGAACGGATTGCCCGCGC
>JAIFNK010000089.1 GCA_020047775.1 Akkermansia sp.
GCGAGGGCCGAGCCCGCGCAGGCACCGGTGGTGATGAAATGACGGCGGGAGATCATGGTCGGATTGACTGCTGCTTTTGAGTTGAGCTTCCGGTTCACTTGGCTTCGCTGAGAGATACGGACTCGGTGACGGTCTTGGTTCCGCTGGACTCCTTGCCTTCGGAGGGACTGTAAGAGCTGCTTTTTGGCAAGCTCGCCGACTCGGAGTATTGGCCGTCGTCCTTGTATTCCTTTTGCAGGCGCGCGAGCTCGGCCTTCAGCTCGGTGAATTTCGCGGCGACCGCGGGATCCTTCGCCTTGTCATAAATCAGATTGTGCTGTTCGGCCGGATCCTTGGTTAGATCGAACATCTCGTAGGCGTCCTTCTTCCAGTAGTGAATGAGCTTGTGCGTCGCCGTGCGGACGCCGAGATGGGCCGCGGTGTTGTGATCACCCGGATCGTGATAGTAGCGGTAGTAAATGCTGGTGCGCCAGTCGGCGGGCGTTTCACCGCGCAGCAGCGGCGCGAGCGAGCGGCCCTGCATCGAAGCGGGAACCGGCAGGCCGGCGAGATCGAGGAAGGTCGGCGCGAGGTCGATGTTGGCGACGAACTGCGCCGGCGTACCGCCGGGCTTGATGCCCGGACCGCGCGCAAGCAGGGGAACTTTCAGGCCGGGCTCATACATGAAGCGCTTGTCGTAGAGGCCGAGGTCGCCGAGATACCAGCCATTGTCGGCCGAGTAGATGACGATGGTATTGTTAGCGATTCCGTCCTTGTCGAGGTAATCGAGAATTTTACCCACGCTGTCATCCACGCCCTGCACGCAAGCCAGATAGTCCTGCATGTAGCGCTGGTATTTCCACTTCGTGAGGTCCTTGCCGGTGAGCGTCTTCATCGAGCCGTCGGGCTGCTTGACTTCCACTTCCATCGGCTTGGCTTGAAGCCATTTGGAACGCGCGGCTCCTTTGAGATCGGCGGGCGGATCCAGCTTGAGGTCGCGGCGGGTTAGATCCCTGGCGACGGTCTGCTGGTTCTCCGGAAGCGCGGTGGGGCGCGTGTCGTAGTTGTCCCACAGCGTGTCCGGCTCGGGGATGACCTTGTCCTTGAAGAGCGCCTTGTTCCGCTCGTCCGGAGACCACTCGCGGTGCGGCGCTTTCTGATGGAGCATCAGGAAGAACGGCTTGTCCTTCGGCCGCGTATTGAGCCACTCGATGCCGAGCTCGGTGGTGATATCGGTGCAGTGCCCCTCGATGGTGAACTTGCGACCGGGAGCGAGAAAGGTGGGGTTCCAGTAATCGCCTTGGCCGGGCAGCACGAGCCAGCGGTCAAAGCCCGTGGGATCCGAGCCGAGGTGCCACTTGCCGATCATCCCGGTGTGATAGCCGCCCGCCTGCAGGTGCTTGGCGACGTTGTCGCGCGCGCCGTCGAAACTATTGAAAACCGGCACGCCGTTGAGGTGCGAATACTGTCCGGTAAGCAGCGTGGCGCGGCTCGGCGTGCAGATGGAATTGGTGACGAAAGAATGGGTGAACCGCGCGCCGCCCGTGGCAAGACGGTCGATGTTAGGCGTGGAGTTGACCTTCGACCCGTAGGCGGAAATCGCGTGCTGGGCGTGGTCGTCGGAGAAAATGAAGATGATGTTGGGGCGTGCGGTTTCGGCAGCACTGGCGTGTAAGGGCGGCAGCGCGAGGAGCGCCGCGAGCAATGGGATGAGGTTGGCCTTCATTGGATTGGAGTTTGTGACAGGCAGACAGGATGTCACGGATATTACTTTTCCGACCCGATCCCTCCGGGAACAACCACCGTGACATTGGCTACCGGACCTTGCCTGACACACATTGTCCGGGCTTCAACGGTGCGGCCTCCAAGTGTCAGCTTGCCCGCTTCCGTCGCGCCAATGACAATCTCATCCTGCTGTCCGTTAGGAAAAACAAGCCGCATCCTTGATTCCCCGGAGGTGGCCGGCGGCAGGGCAGTAACCTGGGGAAGCTCGCTTTCATCCCCAAAAGGCAACAGCACCGTGCAAAGCGTCAAAGGCAGTTTTCCCTTGGAAACGAAAGCGGCCACCGGACCGTCAACCACCGTGGTGACGCCCGTCGCCAGCAGGCTCGTCCGCATCTCCAAGCGGGCCGGGTCCAACGGTTGCACGCGAATGTTCATCCCGGCGGTGAATGCGGTTTGCGCGGCATTTCCATCCCGTTTCACCTGAACCACCGGGAAATGAAACAGGCGCGCCACCTCGTGCTCGCCCGTTCCCGAAATCCTGTCCTGCACCACCCAGTATCCGGGTTTGACGAACAGCACGCTGCGCTGACGGGTGATGCCGCCGGATTGAAGCGCTCCACTGGTAAAATCCGCCTGTGCGCCGGTGTGCCAGGACAGGAGTTTCGGATCACCGATCCCTTGTTCCTGCCCGTCTATCATGATCACGTTATGCGCCTCACTGAGGCGCAGCTGGCGCGCAGCGGGAAGGTCGTAACTGCACTGCCCGGCGTCCACGATCAGGTCCCGCCCCGCAAACACCGTAACCTGAAGCTGATCCTGATGACTGTGCGAACCGCCCCATCGCGCGCAATCAAACAACAGATAGCGATCCTGAGGCGACCAACCGCTTCTCATCACCGCGTATTTCGTTTCGGGCAGCAGAACCGATGTGTAATCGGGAATCCTTGTATTCAGCGCGGCGTAGCGTTCACCAACATCCGAACCGAACAGCCATGCCCAGTCCGGAGGGCTGTCCCGTCCTGCCAAATAACGAAGATCCGGACGCTGATAGAGCAAAGCGCCAACCCCCATGCTTTCCTCGATGCTGCGGTTTCCCGTCCCGGCATCGCCAACCGGCGGACTGGTGTGATTGGGGCGACTGGTTTTCGCCAGCACTTCATACATCTTCTCGTGCCGGTCCAGCAATCCGGGTGTTGCAATTTGATTCACCTGGCACAACCGGGCCACTTGCAGGAATTGATTCATCACCCATGTGTGATAGCCCGGCGTAAACTCGCCATGAAAGCCGTCCGGTTCCACGTCCTTCCGCATGTGTTCTGTCAGATACTTCAATCCGAGCTGCCGCCAGTCCGTGGCAGCCTTGAATTCCGGCAGCATGATGCCGACCGTCGCCAGTCCGACCGTCTCGCATACCTGCCAGTTGCCGGGCCGGTAAGTGGTGGTCCAGCCGGAAAGATAGTTGGCATGCTCCACCAGTGATTTGGTCATGAGGTATTTCGCCTCCGCATCGAACTCCGGAGCATCCATGAAAAACTCCATGGCTTCAAACCAGGACTGGCCGCGAATCCCTGTTTCGAGGGTTCGCCAGACCGAGCCATTCTGGCCGCGGGCATTGGAAATTTTTCCGGGCACCGGATTCGACGCCACCCAGTCCGCCAGCAAATCCACGAAATCACGCGCATAAACCGGATTGCCCGTGCCCCAATAAGCGCGACCGAGATCGTCCCAATAACCAAAACGGCTCAACACATGCGTCCATTCTATCGGACCATGCAACCACTCGACCTTGTGACCCAGTTGCTTGCGGACCCCCAAAAACTCAAAATCACGTGCCACCACCCGGTCGGCTGCCTTGCTGAAACCCGCCAGACCGCCAAACTTCCTGTCATATATCGCGGTGATCTCCGGCCGGTCACGCCGGGACCAGATCCAGCGAGGAGCCTGCCGCGTTCCGAGGTGCCCGGCCCACGCCTGTTTGGCGCGCTGCCAATCGCGCGCTTCAACTGCCGCTCTCACGCCCGCCAAATCCGGACGGGTCAGGTCCAAGGCATTGAAAAAACCAGCCTCGTCCGCAACGGCATAACGCGAAACATCGTTTTCCCGGGTTTGTCCTTCGCCCATGCAGACTGGCGACATCAACGCCATGACACATGCCGCCGAAGCGAAGATCATGACACGAAGCGGGCGGGCGATGCGCGACGGGCGGGATTTAATCATGCGCAAATGGGATGGTTTCATGGATGGATTCATTCCTACTTGGAACACTTCATTTCGAGTCTTGTCGCGCCTTCTACTCCCTGTCACCCCGGGCCTTGTTTTGCCCGCCGCTGGCCTTGGAATTATAAGCGGGGTTTGGCTGGATGGGGAGTGGAGCGTTGACGGATTTCTGCCATGCGAGGAGTTCGTCCAGCAGTTCGTCGCGCCTGGCTGAATTACTGTTAGCCAGATCGTTCCGCTCGCCGATGTCGTCCTTCAGGTTGTAGAGTTCGACGGCATGGTTCTCCGCCAGTTTCGCGCGGCCGCCATCGAGCTGCCATTCCTCGATGAAGAGGTGGAGTTTCCAGTCGCCCTTGTGAATCACGCTAACCGGTCGGGAACGGAAGCCAGTGCGGACATCGAGCTCGCGGCCCCGGATGACCGGATTGTCCAGATAACCGGGGAAATACCAGAAGATGGACTGGCGCTTGAGGGCGCCTTCACCTTTCAGCAGGGCACCAAACTTTCACCGTCCAGCGTCTTGCCCGCGGGAACCGGGACTCCCGCGGCGGATAGAAACGTCGGAAACAGGTCCACATTGATCACCGGCACATCGCAGCGGGTTCCAGGCTTGGTGAGGCCGGGCCAACGCACGATGAACGGCTCGCGGATGCCGCCTTCGTAATAGCCACCCTTGTTACCGCGCAGAGGTTCCTGCGAAGACTGCTGCGTGCCGCCGTTGTCGCTGGTGAACACCACCAGCGTGTTCTCCTCCAGGCCGAGGTCGGCGAGCTTTTTCATCAGGACTCCGACGCCGTCGTCCAGGTCGTAGGTGCAGGCGGCATACAACGGGTCGTCATGCTGGGCTCCGGGCTTCTTCGCCTTGAACTTCTCGAGCGTGGACGCCCGCGCCTGCAGGGCCACATGGATGGCATAATGCGGCAGGTAGAGGAAAAACGGCCGGTCCTTGTTCTTTTCCATGAACTCCCCGGCGGCCTGCGTTAGCGAATAAATACCTTTGGGATTGGAAGGTTCTTTTTTCGACCAGCCGCCGCTTGACTGGAAGACCACATCGAAACCCTGTTGGTTTGGTTCCGCTCCGTCCGCACCGGACAGATGCCATTTCCCGAAAATGCCCGTCACATAACCGGCCGACTTCAGCGCCTCGGCGAGGGTGACGTTCTCCTTCGCCAGGCCATTCTTGTTAGGAACGGGGATCAAGCGCTGCGATTGCTTTGGCCCGCGGTCCGTGGAGCGCACCGCGTAAACACCATGCCGCGGCGTGTAGGTGCCGGAAATCAGGCAGGCACGACTGGGGGCGCAATTCCCGGTCGCCGCATAACCTGCGCTGAAGACCATCCCCCGCCCCGCCAAGCGGTCGATGTTGGGAGTCTCCATGAAGTCGCTTCCCTGATAGCCGACGTCCTTCCAGCCGAGGTCATCGGCGAAGATGAGAATGATGTTAGGCCGTGCCGGCTTCGCCGTGTCGGCGGCGCGTAGCACCGCCAACGGCATCAGCATGAGGATGATGAGGTTTCGAAACGTTTTCACAGCCATCCCACAGGAAGGCTTAGCTTGGAGCGGAAAAGCGGGCTGGTGTTGAGTTGAAATCCCTGCCACTCGGTAGGGTGTTATGA
>JAIFNK010000332.1 GCA_020047775.1 Akkermansia sp.
CGATCAGGCGGCGCGTGTCGAACGGTTCGTTGAGCGCGGTGAGCGTGCCGACGGTGCACTCGGTGGCGTAGAGGCCGGCGGATTCCGGGGTGTCCCAGCCGACGATGAGACGGTTTTTCGCCGGGTCCTTGCCGACGACCACGTAGGCCATGCCATCGCGCGGCGAGGCGACGCCGTGGCCTTTCCGCTGGCCGAGTGTGTAGAGATGCAGCCCGCGATGCTCGCCGAGCACCTTGCCGGTTAGGTCGACAATTTCGCCCGGCGTGTCGGCGACGTAGTGGCGGAGGAAATCGCTCATTTTCACCTGGCCGAGGAAGCAGATTCCCTGACTGTCCTTTTTCTCGGCCACCGGCAGATTGAAACGCCGGGCGACGTCGCGGACTTCCGGCTTGAGCATCTCCCCGGTCGGGAAAAGCGCGTGGGCCGCCTGGTGCCGCGTCATCAGGGAGAGGAAATAACTTTGGTCCTTGTTAGGATCGGCACCGCGGAGGATGGCGACGGAACCATCGCTCAAGGTCCGGCGGCGGGCGTAGTGGCCGGTGGCGACGTGTTCGAATCCCTGGGAGAGCGCATAGTCGAGGAAGACGCCGAATTTCATCTCGCGGTTGCACCAGACGTCGGGGTTCGGCGTGATACCGGAGCGATAGCCTTCGATGAGATACTCGACGATGCGGTCGCGGTAGGAGTCAATGAGATCGATGACCCGGAACTCGATGCCAAGCGATTTCGCGACCGCGCGGGCGTCCTCGATGTCCTGCTCCCACGGGCAATCTCCCGGAATCCCCTCGTCGTTGATCCAGTTTTTCATGTAACCCGCCGCCACCTCGTGACCCTGCTCCACGAGCAGCGCCGCCGCCACCGCGCTGTCCACTCCGCCGGAGAGTCCTACCAACACCTTTGCCATGGCGGGAGCTTGGAACATCCCGGCGGGGACGTCCAATCCGGATCTTCGGGTTGCGGGGAAATGCGGTCGCTCCGCCCCCATGGCGCAAGGGTGACAACGGACGTCGATTATTGGCCGGGTGGCTTTTCTTTTTCCTGTTGTTGGCGCAGTTGTTCCGCCTGGCGTTGAGCTTGTTCCTGTTGCTGGCGTAGTTGTTCGGCTTGGCGCTGGGCTTGTTCCTGTGCCTGGCGCTGTTGTTCGGCTTGGCGTTGGGCTTGCTCCTGTTGTTGGCGTTGTTGTTCGGCTTGGCGTTGGGCTTGCTCCTGTTGTTGGCGTTGTTGTTCCGCCTGACGCTGGGCTTGCTCCTGTTGCTGTTGCTGGGCCTGTTGGCGGGCCATCTCTGCCTGTTGGGCTTCACGGGCCTGCTCGGCGGCTTGGCGTTGTTGCTCCTGTTGCTTGCGGCTCGTCGCTTCCTTTTGGGCCTCGCGGGCTTGCTCCGCTTGCTGTTCCAATTGTTTTTTCTCCGCCTGTTCCTGCTGGCCACGGCTCATCGCTTCCTTCTGAGCCTCACGGGCTTGTTGGGCTTGTTGCTCGAGTTGCTTTTGGCGGGCCTGTTCCTGCTGTTGCTGCCGAGCCATTTCCTGTTGTTGCGCTTGTGCGGCTTGTGCCTGTTGTTCCTGAAGCTGCTTTTGCTGTGCCAACTCTTCCTGTTGGCGACGCTCCATCACTTCTTTCCGCGCTCCGGGGGCTGGATCAGTCTCCGGTGACTTTTCCTGCGGGCGCTCCGGACGAGCCTGTTCTTCCTGACGCGGAGCTCTATCCTGTTTCGGAGTTTCAGGGGGGTGCCCGACAGCAGGTGGAGTCCGCTCCTGCTTCTGCTGCTGGCGGGCCATGTCCGCTTTTTGTGCTTCGCTGGCTTGCGCGGCGGCTTGGGCCTGTTGCTCCTGGAGTTGTTTTTGACGTGTCAGTTCTTCCTGCTGGCGGCGCTCCATCGCGTCCTTCCGCGCATCGCGGTCTGGATTGGCTTCGGGTGATTTCTCCGGTGTGCGCTCTTTCCGGGCCTGCTCTTCCTGGCGGGGTTGTTCGACCGCGGGTTGTTTTTCCGGCTGCGGTTGAGGAAGGCCGACCACCGGGTCCTTGGCGGGAACATCAGGAGCACCGGGTGCTTCGGGGCGGGTCGGGCGCTCACGGCGAGGTTCGCCCTGCTGGCGCGGGGCGGTTCCATCAGGTTGATTCGGCTGGCCTGCGACGGCGGGAGCTGCCGGATCCTGCGGGGTCGGCGGCACGGGTTCCGGCTTCACCCCGCCATTGCGACCGACATCCGCATTCCTGTCGTTGAGGGGATCTTCAGATCCCGGCCGACTCTCCGGACGTCCGATGCCGACTTCCGGCTGACGCGGTTTCCTATCAGGCACCGGGCCGTTGCGGGGATTCGAATCCGCCATAGTGCCCGGCTGGCCTGGCTCGCGCCGGCCGGCTGGATCGCGCTGCGGCCGTTCCGGATCCATGGCAAGGTCGCGGGGTTTCTCCCTGCGGACCTGGGTTTCCGCCTGACGACGGTTTTCCTGCAATTTTTCCATACGACGTTGGTCGAATTTTTCACGTCCGCCGAGTTCGGTGGTGGCTTTCTCGGCCTTGTCGCGTCCTTCCTCGCGGCTCTGGCGGTAACGGTTGGCAATCTCGCCGCTGAGGTTTTTGCTGCGTTCCACGGTGACGGAATCGATGCGCTCCTTGACGCGGACGGGCTTGAGGCGGTCGTTCCAGCCTGCATCAAGATTCGGCGCGGAAACGGTCAGGCGGTTGCCTTGGAAGCGAGGTCGCATCGCCAGCGGGTCGCGGCTCGGGCGGGGATTCGAATCCACGTCCAGGCGGTAAAAAGGCAGCGGTTTGCCGACGCGGGCGGAGATGTCCTTGTAGCGGGGCCCACCGCAAATGACCTGCTGGTTTTGGATCCGGATGTTGGTGATATTGGTGGTTTGGCTGATCAGGTTGATGTTTCCGGAGGTTGGGAGGCAGCGTTTGGAGATCGGACTGCCGAAATCCCGGACGCTCACGAAATTAAACCATAAGGCTCCGATGCCGAAATGGACGTCCACGGTGGAATCCCAGCTTTGCCCGCGATAGGCCAGCGTTTCCGGCGGCAACGGCGCCCAGCCGATGTGGCTGTTATTTTCGCGCCAGGAAACCCAGCAAGGCGCCCATTGCGAACCGGGCACCCATACCCAGCCGCGGCCACGCAGCAAGGCCCAGCGACCGTAGTGATAGGTGGCCCAGCCGAACGGCTCCTCGGAAACCCATGTCCAACCCCGGTCGCTGCAAATCCAGCGGCCGCGGGAATAAGGCCTCCACCCGGAATCCCGCACCACTACCGGCTGCCAGACGTATCCGTAGTCCGGCGTCTCAAACCACGATCCATACGAGGAAAGCGAATCATAAAACATCCCGTAGTCCCCCACCGGCACGGTCTGATCGACGGGCTCGAACGGCAACGCCTCGCTGCCCGCCAGATCCCGCTCGCGGTCGCTCAGCTGCTGCCCGCGGTCGAGGAGTTCGTCCTGTTTTTCCTCCAGGTTCGATTGCACCTGATCGAGTTTCCCCTCGCGTTCCGCCAGAGCCAGTTCGCGCTGGCGGATCACCTCTTCCTGGGCCGCCGTGGCGTCGCCCTTGCGGAGTTCCATCGCAGCGCGGTCGTCCTCGATTTTCGCGCGCTCGCGTTCGATCGCGTCGCGTTCGGATACCAGTCTCTGGTCCTCAAGCTGGCGTTCCAGATCGCGCTGGCGTTCCCCGGCCTCGAGGTTTTTCCGCTCAAGCTCGGAGATTTTCCGGGCGACGTCGGGGGATTGTTTGTCGCAACCGGACGCCGCGAGCATCACGACAGCGGCGAAAGGAATCAGATAGGAATTCTTCATGGGTCTCGGGGTTGAGCCACCTTCGACGCGGTGCTTCCGGGAATCATTCGAAAAATGTCCCGTCTCCGTTCAAACCCCGGAAACCTCGAAAATCACCCGCGGCTGGCCGGACCGCCCGCCGGAAATCTCGCGGCGGACCACCCGCGATCCCAGCAGTTGCTCGATCATCCGGAGTTCCATGGCCGCAGCCCGCGGATAGGATTCAAAAATCCGCTGCAGCGGGTTGTGGAATTCCTCGATCCGGAGACCGCTCTCCGGATCCTCGCCGCATTTGCCGAAACAGCCCTCCTTGTTCCGGAGAGCCACCAGCTTCCCCACCCGGGTGCGCGGCGTCAGCTCGACGGAAACCAGTGGCTGCCATTTCTCATACAATTTCTGGAAATGCTGGAAAAACAGCTTGTCCGGCGTGTTTTCTCCGAAAAGCGCCTTCATGTCCTGCAACAAATCCAGCGTGAACGCCCCTCCCGCCTGCGGAAACAACGCGTCCGATTTCGCCCCCAGACTGTAGAAAATCTCCGGACGACCCACGGCGGTGCGCGGAATCCGCGAGCGATCCAGGTAGCCGAGTTTTTTCAACTCCTCGCAATGCTGCTTGACCGCCATGTAGCTGGCATTCAGCCGCCGGGCCAGTTCGCTCACGGGTAGCCCGCCTGAGAGCTTGAGCTCCTCGAGCACGACGCGCCACTGCGGCTTGATCAGATCCTGAAATACGGGGAGCAGCATTGAAGGAATGTCACATTCTCAGCAGAATCGGCCGCAACGGCAATCCACAAATTTCAATAAACTGCTCGATTCCCGTCCGCCGTTGGTCTTTACATCGCCCCCCATGTCCGCACGCACCGGCATTCTCCTTGTCGTTTCCGGCCCCTCGGGTTCCGGGAAAACCACGCTTTGCCGCCGGTTGGCGAACTCCGGTGAGGCTCATTACTCGATTTCCTGCACCACCCGCGCCCCACGACCCGGCGAGGAACACGGCAAGGACTACCACTTTCTTTCGAAGGAGGAGTTCCACCAAAAGCTCGAGGCCCGGGAATTTCTCGAACACGCCGTAGTCCACGGAAACCTCTACGGCTCGCTCCGGTCGGAGGTCGTCTCCCACCTCCGGGCCGGGACCGATGTGGTGATGGACATCGACGTCCAGGGAGCCGGGCAAGTCCGGGCCTGCGACGACAGTGACATCCGCGGCGCGTTTACAGATCTTTTCGTCATGCCACCCAGCAGCGAGGAGTTGCGCACACGCCTCTCTGACCGGGGCACCGACAGCGAGGACACCATCGACCTGCGCATGGCCAACGCGCTTGAGGAAATGCGGTCCTGGAAGGTCTACACCTACCTGCTCGTGTCCTCCACCCGCGAGCAGGATTACGCGAAATTCCAAGCCCTCGTCACCGCCGAGCGGCTCCGCGTCTCACGAATCACCGCATCCTGAGGTTGGCGCCTGCCCTCCCGCGGCCGCCTGAGATTGGGATTGGAGATTTTCCCGCGCAAAGGCGCGGAGTCGCAAAGAAATTCAAGATCAATTCAAGATCCTACAATTCAATATCCCAGACAATATGTATGATTCAGCGTAAGGAGTGCAAATTTCTTGGGCTATGTCTAGGCCATCCACGGCGGAAATGGAAGCCCGAATTCAAAGAAGGACTGTGCCCGCCGTTGGATGTGCCGGCTTGTTCGACTCTTGAATCTTTGGAACGCCGTCTAGCCAAAGCGAAAAGG
>JAIFNK010000019.1 GCA_020047775.1 Akkermansia sp.
CGTCGGGAAACAGGAGGTAGCGGTCGTTTTTCCAGCTGGAGGCGATTTCCAACGCGGCTCCGACATCGCCGAGCGGTGTGAGCCAGAGACGCAAGCCGAGCTCGCCGGCGCTCTCGGTTAGGAAGGGTTCTTCGGGAACGGCCGGCAGGTCCAGTGCCATGGGTTCCGAGGCGGGCTCCGCGGGGAAAAAGACCGCTCGCGTGGTCTGTGGCGGGCTGCGGAAGGCGGCGTGTAGCGCGTCGTTGCTGCGGACGTAGAGGGTGTCGGCGAGGGCTTTGCCGTCGGTGACCGGGAAGGTGGTTAGACCCTGGAGGAATGGCGACAGGCTGGCCATGAGTTGCTCGGCCTCGGTGTTTTCCTTCATGGGCATGAAGCCGATCGTCCGGGCGTTCGCCGCATAGAATCGCGCCTCGGAGCCGGCGGCGGCTCCCTGGTGAAGCGCCTCGCGGGCACGCGAGGCGTCATCTCCCGGGTAGGCCGGGCCGGGCGGGAAATTCTGATGGAAGAGGATGCGGGAGAGCAACCGTACGAGCGCCGCCTGGTCCGGGATGTTCTTGATGTCGAAGCGGTCGGTGACCCAGCCCTCACCGGTGAGATCGTCGAACCAGCCACGGGCACCCACGGCGCGCACGGCGGTGAGCTGGGCTAACAAGTCATCGTCCGGACGCAGCCAGCCGATGTATTTGTAGGATTCCTGGCGGTCGTCGATGCCGGCCGGGCCGAAGCGGCTTTCCATGGCGGCGGCGATCCGGTCGCGGAGTTCTTCGCTGGCGATTCGATGGAGGACCGGGCTGGACAGGAACCGCAGGCCGAATTCTTTTTCCACGCGGTCGATCATTTCCTGCGGCACGGCGAGTTCTCCGCCGCCCTGGGCGAGGGAGCGCAGTGATTCGTTCTCGCGGCGGAGCATCTCGTTTTCCTCGCCGGCGATGCGGAGTTGGTTTTCGAGTCCCGCTAGATCGGTCGTGCCGGCGGATGAACGCCAGTGGAGTCCTTGGAGAATGCCGGCGGCACCGATGGCGCCTCCGAGGAGCCAGGGCAGCAAGGTCTGGGGAGATGGCACGGCGGAATGAAAAAAGCGAGGGCTCAGCGTTCCCCGTTTTTGAAGGGATTCGATTCGAGGGCGGAAGCTTTCACGCCGAACACTTGCTCGAAGGTTTTTCCCGGAAGCAGGTTGAAAACGATGGGCGCGCTACGTTTGCCTTCCGCGTCGTAGAGGTAAACGACCTTCTGCACGGGAAGCTCCTTGCCGTTAGCTGGATTGAGGCGCCTCACTTGGGAGTCGAACATGAGCTCCTCGACAAGCTGGCCGGTCACCCGGTGGTAGCCGTAGCTGACCTTGAACATTTCCCGGTTCTGCCCGTCCTTGATTTTGCAGCCCAACGGATTTCCATCCGCGTCCATCCGATAGGTGGTGAGCATGCTGAGCACGCCGTTGGGCGAGACGGTTTTCTTGGTCAGCGTGCGGCTGTCGGGGCTGCGGATGAAAACCGCGCGAGATCCATCCTCCATTTTCATGCAGCGCACGTTCGGGCCGTCCACGGTCTCGATATCGCTCGCAAGGCAGGAAGCGGAAAACAGAAGTCCTGCGGCGATCCCGCGGATATTCCAAGTTGCCAGAAGGTTCATAGGCCACAAGGTAGGCACCTCCGGCGGACGCTGCAAGCCGCCAATTGAACGATGATTTGGAAAACACGCCGCGGGACTCTCGATCTTTCCCACCGGGGGCAGGTGATGGGGATTTTGAATGTGACGCCGGATTCGTTTTCAGACGGCGGCGAGCATTTGGGGATCCCGGTGGCGCTCGCGCATGCCCGCCGGATGATCGCCGAGGGGGCGGGGGTGATTGACATCGGCGGGGAATCGACCCGGCCGGGCGCGGAGCCGGTTCCGTTGGCGGAGGAAATCGCGCGGACGGTTCCGTTGGTGGCGGCGCTGCGTGCCGAGTGGGACGGGTTGATTTCGATCGATACCTCGAAGGCGGCCGTCGCGGAGGCCGCGCTCGCCGCCGGCGCGGATATCGTGAATGACGTGAGTGGACTGCTGGCGGATCCGGAGATGGCGGGGGTTTGCGCGGACCACTGCTGCGGGGTGGTGGTGATGCACATGCAGGGCACTCCAAGATCGATGCAAATCGCTCCGCATTATTCGGACGTGGTTGCGGAGGTGGGGGAGTTTTTTCGGGAGCGCTTGCGAAGTCTGGTCGCGGCGGGCATCGATCCCGAGGCGCTGTGTTTCGACCCCGGAATTGGATTTGGGAAGACCTTGGAGCACAATCTGGCGTTGCTTCGGGGGCTTGGGGAACTTTCCGCGGCCGGACGGCCGCTGCTGCTGGGGGTTTCCCGGAAGTCGTTTCTCGGCAGGATACTCAGAACCGACGATGTGGATGCCCGGGAGTGGCCGACCGTCGCGATCACGGCCAACGCCCGCGAAAAAGGGGTAATGCTTCATCGGGTGCATGCCGTCCGGCCGAATTTCGAAGCGCTGCGGATGACGGAAGCGATCTTGGGAAACATCGAACATCGAACGCCCAACATCGAAGTGAATAAAAAAGCGCGTGCCGGATGATCCTCAGTCCTGCGGTGCCACGACGGGCTTGCGACTGACGGCGAAGCGATATTTACCGATCGCATCGACGATCCCGGTGGCGACCGCGCTCTGATAGGCCTGGTTTTCGATGAGCCGCGCCTCGTAGGGATGACTCATGAAGCCGCCTTCGAGCAAAATTGCGGGATGACTGACTCCGGAAAGCACGCTGAAACGGGCGCGCTTGATTCCGCGGTCGAGGGTGTTTTTGCCAAGACGCCGGAGGATCGAGCCGTGCACGGACGTGGCGAGCGCGATGTTCGCCGAATCATGCTCATTTCCCGCGCGGGTCTGGAGATCGGCCGCCTTGAAGTTGGCATCGTAGTGGGGGACACCGGGTGGCGAGAGAGTGAACGTCTCGATTCCGCGGGCGGCACTGCCTCCGGAGTTGAAGTGGATGCTCACATAAATCGCATTTTCCTTCACCAGGTTGGCGAAATGGACGCGCTCCTGGAGGGAGAGAAACACGTTGCTTTGGCGGGTCATCAATACCTTGAAGCCTTTTGCCTCCAGCTGTTTCTTGGCTAGGCTGGCGACCTTGAGGTTATAGTTCGCTTCGGTGCCGTAAGGATTGGTGGCTCCCGGATCTTTTCCGCCGTGGCCCGGGTCCAGGATCACTGTCCGGAAGTCGCTCGCGTTCTGGATGAAATTCGGTCGCAGCACGGGGTCGATCAACTTGGCCAAGTCGATCCGGGAAACGTAGACTTTTTCGCCGACGGTGGCGATCTCATGACTGAAAACAAACTTCACGCTGTTCATCAGGCACTCGTTACCGCCGATTTTGAGGTTCATTTCAACCTTCGCGTTCTCCAACACGATCGAGCGGCCCACGCGGGTCATCTTTGAGAAGTTGTAAAATTTCTTAATGCTCTCAACGGAAACATATTCGCGCCCCTCGATTTTCGTAAGATCCCAACCGGCAGATGTTTCCGCGGACCGGGCGGTCCCGCCAATCGCGACCACCGCCAGGATCATTGCCAACGCACGGCGGAGCCAATTGGAAGAATGGGGACTTGTTGGTGAAATCTGCACGGGTTTGGCGAGCTTGTATCAACTATGAAAACGAATGACAACCGGATTTGTCGCTCGGAAATGGACTTTCCGATGTCGATTTTTGCAAGCTTTGATTCCCGCCCAAGACCCTTCTAGATCCGCAGGATCGCCTCGCTGATGGTGTCTTCCATGCCGGCATCCGTCCGGATGAAGATTTCCTGGAGGCCTTTCGCGGACTGGGTCACTGCCTTGAGGCCGCCCGGCACCTTGCGTTGGACTTTGAGTCCTCCGGTCGGGATCCCTTTTCCCAAGGATTTGCCACCGTAGGAACGCCCGATGATCACGCCGACCACGCCCTCCATTGCCTCGATCCTGCGCATGATCTGGTGGCACTCCTTCGATGAGCTTTGATGACGTCCGCGTGAAGGCATGGCTCTTTTGTGTTGGCTCGCCGCAGGGTAGTGGGGATTTTCCCGACAGGCGCGGAAATTCTTTCGGAACGGGTGATTCGCTGGGAAGGAGCTTTTTAAAAACTTCCTTCACCGGCCTCAATTAACTTGCAAACTCGCGCGCCGGACGCTTTCTTCCGCGCTCAACCTCCAACCTAGGACGGTCCGGCGAACGCTGGATCCATCCCCTACGACCATGGCCGATACCAAAGAAATCAACGAAAAAGACTATCAACTCCACGAAGGAGACACCGGAAGCGCCCCTTATCAAGTGGCTCTGCTCACCAAGCGGATCTTCCATCTCACGGACCATCTGAACATCCACAAAAAGGACTTCTCGTCCCGCCGTGGCCTGCTCACCTTGGTTTCCCAGCGCCGCAAATTGCTGGATTACATCAAGAAGGGTTCCGAAGAAAAGTATCAGCAGATCATTGCCGGCCTCGGACTCCGCCGCTAACCCAATTTCGCAAATACAGCCACGGGAAGTTCCCGTGGCTGTTTTGCAAAGCGGTCCTGGCACTCGAAAATTCCGCCAGGATCGTCGGACACTTCCCTCCGCAGCACGCCTATTTGCGTTCTGCGGAATTTGTCTGAAAACGATGAATGCCCGTTCTGCATCCCGCCGGACGGGCCGTACGCACTGAAAAAAGAAGAAAAACAATACTGATTATGAATATCCATACACTCACGGCCGACGTCGGAACCAACCCGATGACGTTCGAAACCGGCAAAATTGCCAAACTCGCCGATGGCGCCGTCACCGTCCGCTGCGGCGACACCATCATCCTCGTCACCGCCGTTTCCTCCACGAAAGTGAAGCCCGGCCAGACCTGGTTCCCACTTTCCGTGGAATATAAGGAAAAAGCCACCGCTGCCGGCGTATTCCCCGGCGGCTACTTCAAGCGCGAAGGCCGCCCGACCGAAAAGGAAATCCTCACCTGCCGCATGACGGACCGCCCACTGCGCCCGTTGTTCCCGAAAGGCTACCTCTACGAAACCCAAATCGTCGCCATCCTCCTCAGCGCCGATGGCGTGAATGACTCCGACATCCTCGCGATGAACGGTGCCTCCGCCGCCCTCTGCCTCTCCGACATCCCCTTCGCCGGCCCGATCGGTGCGGTGCGCGTCGGCCGCGTGGACGGACAATTCGTCATCAACCCGACCCACGACGAGCGCGCTGACAGCGATCTCGACCTGATCTATGTCGGCGACAAGACCAACGTCATCATGATCGAAGGCCAAGCCGACGAGCTCCCGGAAGACGAGTTCATCAAGGCCCTCCATTTCGCCCAAGCCGCCGTCGTCAAGCTCGTCGCCGCCCAGGAAGAGCTCGCGAAACTCGCCGGCAAGGAAAAGCGTTCCTACGAACTCACCGTCGCCAAGGACAACCTCCTCGAGATCGCTTACGAAATCGCTGGTGACCGCATCGAAGCCGCCATCTACGCGCCATCGAAAACCGAGCGT
>JAIFNK010000231.1 GCA_020047775.1 Akkermansia sp.
GCAACTTCACCAAGGGAACCCCCGGTGCCTACCAGTTCAATTTCATGAACTCGGCGCCCAATGCTGGTTGGACCTACACTTTGGTGACTTGGACAGGATCAACCGACTTCACCAATCCTAACACTACTTTTACCTACACAGGCCTCACAGGAGCCAACAACACCGGAACGTTTGCCTTCAACGGCAACAGTCTCCAGTTCACGGCGGTCCCCGAGCCCACCAGCGCCCTGGCCGGACTGCTCATCACTGCAGGTCTGCTGCGTCGCCGCCGCGCCTGATCGGCACCTTGATCGGGCTCGGGATGCTGCGCCGCCGGCGTCGCTAGGGGCAATGCCTTTAGGTTTAAGGATTGGGAGACGGGCGCGTCTTTTACACCAACGGTGTTCCGCCCTCCAGCCCAAGGTTGCCGGTGACGGCTACCTTGGGAACCGGATTCCCAGTCTCTCGAACTCCAACGGAGTTCCGGCCTGTGCGGACAGCAGGCCGTCCGTCTACTTGCCTCACTCGCCATGGCCGGAACCACGTTGTGGTTCAATCCGGTGATCCGGGTTTTCCAGGGTAGGCATTCGTTCCTCACGCCTACCCTGGGCTGGAGGGCGAAACACCTTTGGTATTGATCACTCCAGGCCAATCCTTAAAGGCATTGGAATTTATTCCGCGCGAGTCACCAGGTCTTCACATCATCGGCGGTTCCCAACTTCATATCCTGCCCGGGCGAGAAAACCGCAACCCGCCGTCCCTTCAGATCGACGGATTTTCCGGCGATAGCGAAATGAAGTTCTTCGACATATTTCGTATCGAGAGTCACGGTATAAGGATTGCCCCATGGATCGTAGAGTCCTTCGACCGATTTTCCATCAGCAGCGTAGATCAGGCCGTTTTTCTTGTTCTTTCCCTCCCTGACGACGAGGAACTTGATCGCCTGTGAGTTGAGCGCGTCGTCCGATTTGTCGTCAAGGCCCAGCAGGATGTGCAGCAACTTCAATCCTTCCGGCGAGTTGGTGGTCACACGGTTTCCTACATTGGGTATCTTGCCGTATTCGGTGTAGATGTTATTGACGGAACTTTCAATCGCGATGGCAGTGGCAAGAGCCGTCCCCTTTCGACCGTGCCCTGGATTCGCTGTTGGAAGCATGAACATTCCCGCAGCCAGGAAACAAAGCGCCGTTGCTCCCACCGCCAGTTTCATCCAGCGGGGCCAGGTGGCCGAGGCTGGTGTTCGGGGCTCGCTCATGACCCGGCAAACTACGCCACGTGGAGACTCTGTCGAGCAAGCATTACCTCTCCGCCTGGTTCGCGCGGAATAAATTGCCTAAGGGCCAGCCAGAGTGGGCTTCGCCGTTTGGCAATGTGCCTGCTACCGCAGACTCTGGATTCCGCGCTCCCAGTGGCTTACTTGCCCCAGAGCTCTAGCAGCGTCTTCGCCATGTCGCTCGGGGTCTCCGAGACGGCGATGCCGCACTCCGCCAGGATGCGCTTCTTGGCTTGCGCGGTGTCGTCCTCGCCGCCGACGATGGCGCCGGCGTGGCCCATGCGGCGTCCCGGAGGCGCGGTCGCTCCGGCGATGAATCCGGCGATGGGCTTCTTGCAGTGATCCTTCGCCCAGCGGGCGGCGTCCACCTCGGCGTTGCCGCCGATTTCGCCGATCATGATGATGGCTTCGGTTTCAGGATCGTTGTTGAACATTTCCAACACCTCGCGGTGGTTGGTGCCGTTGATCGGGTCGCCGCCGATGCCGACGCAGGTGCTCTGGCCGTAGCCGAGTTGCGTGAGCTGCCAGACGGCTTCGTAGGTGAGCGTGCCGGAGCGCGAGACGACGCCCACGTTGCCGCGCTTGTGGATGTAGCCCGGAGCGATGCCGATGCGGCAGCCGCCGTGGCTTTTCTCACCGTGGCCGGGAGTGACGAGGCCGGGGCAGTTAGGCCCGACCAGGCGGGACTTCGAGCCGACAAGCATCGCCTTCACGCGCATCATGTCCATGACCGGAATACCTTCGGTGATGCAGACAATCAGCTCGATACCGGCATCCGCTGCTTCGAGAATCGCGTCTGCGGCGAAGGCGGGCGGCACGAAGATCGCCGAGGCGGTGGCACCGGTTTCGTTCACGGCATGGCTGACAGTGTCGAAGATGGGGACGACGTTTTCAAACTTCTGCCCGCCCTTGCCGGGAGTCACGCCAGCCACGACCTGGGTGCCGTAAGCAAGTGATAGAGAAGCGTGGCGTGCGCCGAAGCTTCCGGTGATACCCTGGATCAGGACCTTGGTGTTTTCGTCAATGAGAATGGACATGGGTAGAATTGGTTGGAGGTCAGGGGAGGGTCACTGCACGGCGGCGACGATTTTCTTGGCGGCGTCCGACATGTCGTCGGCGGAGACGATGTTGAGGCCGGAAGCGGCGAGAGTGGCCTTGCCCATCTCGACGTTGTTGCCCTCGAGGCGGACGACGAGCGGAATCGGCAGGCCGGTTTCCTTGGCGGCGGCGATGACGCCCTCGGCGATGATGTTGCAGTCCATGATGCCACCGAAGATGTTGATGAGGATGCCCTTCACGTTCGGGTCACCGAGGATGATCTTGAACGCGGCGGTCACCTGCTCTTTGGATGCGCCGCCCCCCACGTCGAGGAAGTTCGCGGGATCGCCACCGAAGTGCTTGATGATGTCCATGGTGGCCATCGCAAGTCCGGCACCGTTGACGAGGCAGGCGATGTTTCCATCGAGGCCGATGTAGTTCAGATCATATTCGGCGGCCGCCACTTCGCGTGGGTCCTCCTCATCCTTGTCGCGCATGGCGGAAATTTCCGGGTGGCGGTAGAGCGCGTTGTCGTCGAAGTTGAACTTGGCGTCCAGGGCGTAAACGTGGTCGTCGGTGGTCACCACGACCGGGTTGATTTCGACCATCGAGCAGTCGCATTCGATGAAAAGTTTGTAGAGCGAGTGGAGCAGGCGTCCGAACTGGCGGGCGTTGGTGTTGAGGTCCAGGTTGTGGCAAATCTTGCGCACCTGGTAGGCTTGGAGCCCGGCGAGCGGATTGATGTATTCGCGCAGGATTTTTTCCGGGGTCTTTTCGGCGACCTCCTCGATGTCCATGCCACCTTCCGTGGAAACGACGATGACCGGCTGGCAGGATTCACGGTCCATCAGGATCGCCAGATAAAGCTCGCGGCTGATGGTGACGGACTCGGCGATCATCACCTTGCGGACGAAGCGGCCTTCCTCGCCGGTTTGTTTGGTGACAAGCACCTGGCCGAGCATCTGGCCGGCCACGTCGCGGGCCGCCTCTGCGGAATCCACGAGATGCACGCCGCCTTTGAAGCCGTTTTTAAAGACCCCCTTGCCGCGGCCACCGGCGTGGACCTGCGCTTTCACCACCAGGTTCTTGACGTCCAGCCACTTGGCCGCGTCCAGGGCTTCCTTGGGCGATGACGCGACTTTCCCCTTGGGGCTCGGAACTTGGAAGCGATCAAAAAGCTCTTTGGCTTGGTATTCGTGAATGTTCATGGTGGAAGCTGGAATGGTGCGCTGACCCGGAAAGTCGGCGGGACGGTATTCCCCCACCCCGCGCGGGGTCAAGGCATCCTCTTGGAAAATTCAGGGTATCGCCCGGTCGCCTCAAGCAAGCGGCGCAGCTTGCGGTTGAAGCCGTCCGAGGCCGCCAGGGCGTCGATTCCGAGGTGCATCCGGTAGCGCCAGTAATACAGATTGATCGCCGGGACGTTGATCCGCTCCTCTTCCGGGCGC
The DNA here is from genome assembly GCA_020047775.1 of Akkermansia sp. Lineage (GTDB taxonomy): Bacteria > Verrucomicrobiota > Verrucomicrobiia > Verrucomicrobiales > Akkermansiaceae > Luteolibacter. Next base: position 3,739 of record JAIFNK010000231.1, read on the forward strand.
GGGTGACGGATGGATTCATCCATCGCCAGCAGGTCTTGGGGCGGCAGGCTCTTTGCTTTGAAAAAGGCATCTCCACCATCAGCTCCCCCACCTCATTTCACTGCTCCTGCTCTGGCCACTTCCGGCTTCAGACAGTCAGTGGCTGCACCCGGGCGCGAATGCTGTCCGCCTTTTCCAGTTCCACGCGGCGGAGGTCGTAGCGGCTTTGGAGGTTGATCCAGAATTGCGGTTCCATCCGGAAAAACAGGCCGAGGGCGTATGCAGTTTCGGCATTGATCGGGCGCTTGCCTTTGACGATCTCGTTGATCGTCGAGCGGGGAATCCCGGTGCGCTTGGAGAGCTCGAGCTGGGAAAGTCCGAAGCCGTCGAGAAACTCCTGCTTGAGGATGTGGCCGGGCGTGGAGGCAAGGATGGCTTTTTGTTCGCGGTTCATGGCGTGAGGTTAGATGAGGTCATCACAGAAGTGGCGAGCCATCAAGAAAAGCCAAGGCGTCTGACTTTTCTGCAACAATCCAACATTATACGATTCTGGAATCTCAGAAACGCTGATGATCGAAGAGAGATCCCTAATCGTCAGGCTTTCAACATCTTCATTTCGCTTGGCGGGGGAAACACACGCACGGATCATTGCAACCAGCACCTCACATAAACAGTTTTCCCCACCCAGATGAGTCCACCAGTCAATGCCTATTCTGACGTTGGCATCAATTAGGATACCGTTCACTTCCACCTTACAGTGCCATTTTCCGGTCGGATCTACAATCACCTTACATATTTTTCTCGATGAACATTTTTCGGCGAGTTTGCGCAAAATATGCCAATCTTTTTTATTCGACTTCTTCTTAGTTCCATAAAGAACACCATAAGTAAAGTGCAGCTTCTTCACATCCGCTTCACTGGCCCAAGACGGAGCATTCTCAATGATCGCGTCCGCGAAGTTTTCGCTCATTTCATCGTTCAGACAACGTGGACCACTTTTGAGAGTAGCTACCTCGTAGGAATGCTCACCTAATTTTCTGCCATCGAGAGCAGAATTTGAAGTATGCATTTTACTAAGAACGCATTGCCACCCGTAAACCGGCAGAACGACATCTTCGACCATTCTTCCAGCAGAAGTTTCCATAGAAGAAAACTGTTTTGCGGAAAGTATGTCTCGTTCTATCTCATCCACAGAGCTGTATTGCCGACTGGAGGCATGAATTAGCAGGACGAACGGGCTAGTGTTAAATTTGTCAAAAATCGCATCTTCCGCAGGCAGCCCGATTGTGTGAGCATTGATTTTCTTTCGAAAGCCCGTTTCAAGGGTGAGAACGCGGTCTCGCGATTCTTTGTTCGAATCAATGAATTTGAGCTGGGCCAATAGCGATACTTTCGTGATGACGAGAGATTCTGCTTTTGGTATACTTCGCGTGTTCGCAGATTTTTTGGCTACGCTTGTTTTGGCTGTCGTTTTCTTAGCGGACATTATTCTTTGAGGTTTGTGGTCCGTTTCCGGGTTTTGGGGGCAGAATAAGCTTGGTCTCCAGTATCATCCCAGACCTTGACCTCACCGTCCTTAAACCAACTTCGGGTTCTTACATGAGACTGAATATAAATTTTGCAACAGCTTCCATTAGCCTTTTCATACTTCCTCAGGTTTTTCGATTTATATAGGGTCAGGTTACGCATTTCAACATTTTTATCGGTTTTTCCGATTCGGACATGCTTGGCATCCTTACTTGCGGCAACCCGCCAGCCGTG
>JAIFNK010000014.1:0-5475 GCA_020047775.1 Akkermansia sp.
CCTGCCGTGAGCGTAGATTTCTAGACCGCTTTGCCAAGGATTCTTTTGGCATCGGTTTTTCGGAGTGGTGAACGGGGTCCTAGAATATATAAATACGAAGATTGACCCGGGCTGTTTTCCGCAGGAGATTTCACGCATGGCCAGACAGCCGAGATTCAAATACCCTGGAGCTGTGTATCACGTGATGGCCCGTGGAGATGGAGGAAAGCCGCTTTTCCTTCAGAAGGAGGACCACGAGTCGTTCCTCTATTGGCTGGAGAAGATCTGCGGGAGTCACGGTTGGCGGGTGCATGCCTGTGAATAGGGCCAGGTGCCAACTACTGGCACTACTTAGATGAAAGGTCCGAGGCGGCAGGTTGGGGAAAGCAGCGAAGAAGTCCCGTCGGGAATCCCAGCAGGCAAGACCCACGCTTGAATTACCCGGCACCCCGCCCTAGGGTCTGCGCCCGATGAGTTCGTTTGAAACCAAAATCCAGGAAGCGCTTGCGAATCCCAAGAACCAGGGGGAAATCGAGGACGCCGATGCCATGGGCACGGTCGGCTCGCCCGAGTGCGGCGACATGCTGCGGATGTGGCTGAAATTCACCGAAAAGGACGGCAAGCGTGTGATCGACCGGGCTTCGTTCCAAGCATTCGGCTGCCAGACAGCGATCGCCGTGGCATCGATGGCCACCGAATTGCTGCGCGGAAAAACGGCGGAGGAGGCGAAACATCTCACCGTGCAGGAACTCACCGGTGAGCTCGGCCCGCTGCCGCCGATGAAGATCCACTGCGGCCAACTCGTGGAAGGCGCGCTGCGGAACGCCTTGGACAACGACGCTCCCGCCGGGCCGGCACCCGGAAACATGGCTCCCACCCTGGCGGCTTCGCTCCACCGCCCCGCTGCCGGGAAGCTCCGGATCGTCCCCATCGAGTGAGCTGCGGATTTTTATTTTCCCGGACGGCGATAGAGAGCCCGGTCCATCGGCGTTAGCTATTTCTCACACCCATCGATTCCGTGCTCGAACTCAAAGAAGTCAGTTTCACCATCCGCAAAGACGGCGAGGAGGTTCCCCTGGTGGATCGCGTCTCGCTGCTGGTCCCGAAAGGGCATTTCATGGCGATCGTCGGCCCCTCGGGTTGCGGAAAAACGACGCTGCTGAAGACCATCGCGGGCCTCAATCCGGAGTCCGCCGGCACCTTGTTCTGGGATGCGCGGAATTTGTCTCAGGAAGGGGATTTTTCGCCATCGGAAATCGGCTACGTGCCACAATTTTCCATCGCGTATGACCCGCTGACCGTGGACGAATCAGTGGAAGCCGCCACCCGCCTGCGCGTCCGCTGCCGGAATACCGAGGAGCTCGACCACCGCATCGACCAGGTGCTTGAGGAAACCGGGCTGAGCCCGATCAGCGACCGGCAGGTGAAAGTCCTCTCAGGCGGGCAAAAGCGCCGCCTCGGGCTGGCGATGGAGCTGGTCTCCGATCCCAAGCTGCTGCTTTGCGACGAGGTCACCTCCGGCCTCGATCCGCGGTCGGAGCGCGAAATCGTGCGACTCCTGCATGACCTGTCGCGCAAGGACGGCCGGATCGTGCTGTCGGTGACCCACTCGCTGGCGCACCTCGAGCTGTATGACTCCATCCTGGTGCTGCACGAGGGCAAGGTGGCGTTTCATGGTCCGCCTGACCAGTTGACCCACTATTTTTCCGTGACGGACACCGAGGAGGTCTATCCGCGACTGGCGACGCAGCCGGCCGAGCGCTGGCACGAATCCTGGCAGAAACACCGCGAATCCTATCAGCGGATGGTCCGCAAGAACCGCTCGCGCCTCATCGCAAGCGGCGAACTCCACGTCCCGCCGGAACACGCCGCCGTGGAAAGTGGCGATTCCGAGAAGGACCGGCCGGATCCGGACGCACCCGAGTTGCCCGGGTTTTTCAGCCAGTTCGCCACGCTGCTGTCCCGCCGCTGGCGGATTTTTTTCCGCGACCGCGGGCAGGTGTTCCTGCAACTCGCGATCATCCTGTGTTTCCCCATCCTCGTCACGATTTTCAGCGACAAGGCCTCGGGCAACATCCGCCGCTACTCGGACGTCAGGCAGACGGACATCGCCGCAGCCATCCAGGAGCAACAAAGCGTGCGCGGGGACCAAGCCAAGGTCGGTTCGGCCATTTCCGGCATCATCATGTTCCAAGTGGTGCTGCTCTCGCTGATGGGTTCGAACAACTCCGCGCGGGAAATCGCCGGCGAGCGGCCGATTTATGAAAAGGAGAAATTCGGCGGGCTGCGACCCACCGCTTACCTCGCCTCCAAGGTGGCTTTCCTCGCCTGTCTCGTGATCGGCCAGTCGTTGTGGATGGCGTTTTTCGTCAACTTCTTCGGCACCTTCCGGGGGAATTTTATCGAGCACGCCGGGTTCCTGCTGCTGGTCAACGCATCGATGACCGGCATCTGCCTGGCGATTTCCTCGCTCATGCGGACGGCCGAGCAGGCATCCTTGCTTTCGATCTATCTCGTTGGATTCCAGCTCCCTCTGTCGGGTGCCGTGCTCGCGCTGCCGGAAAATATCGAGGCATTCACCCGCCCGTTCATTTCAGCATATTGGGCGTGGTCCGGCTCCGTCGAGGCACTGCAAACCCAGGTGCATGACGCCGTGAAGTCGGTGATCGACACCAGCCTGTCGCCCCAGAGTGCCTGCCTTTACGCCCTCGGTGCCCACATCGCCGTGGCGCTCATCGCGGCCTGGGCCGGCGTCCGCAGACCGCAATGGGATTGAGTGGCAAATCCTGAAACGCGGGATAGCTGGCATACTGAAATTCCGGACTCACGGTTTCCACTCGATTTTTTCAGATCCCTTGCCACCTTGTCACTCGAACCCCGTCCGCCCAGTCACCCGACCTCAGGATCCTAGCCTTTCAGCTTTCAGAATTTACCCCAATGGCCCGCCGCGCAAGCTCTCATCTTCATCCAGGGATCATCATCGGTGCCGTCGTCGCCATCGTGTTGGCGGTCGTCGCCGGCAAATCCTTCGTCGGTAAAAAATCCGCGACTTTCGGCGACGTCGCCAAGCTCAGCGTGAGCGAACTGCTCGACAACGGCAACAGCCTGCGCGGCAACGAGTACGTCATCGAAGGCCAGATCGAGGAAAAACTCCAATGGACCACCAACCGCGGCCAATTGGTCAGCGTGCGGGTGGACGCCGGTTCCGACGACGAGTTTGTCGGCATCGAGATTCCCCAGGAGTTCAACAAGCTCAACATCGACACCAAGCAAAAATACGCCTTCCGCGTGAAGTTCCGGCAAGGCGGCATCCCCGTGGCCACCGGCGTCAACCGCCTCTAAAACCCCACCACCGTCACATGAAACCCCGGTTTTTGCTCCCGTTTTGCCTCGCAGGCCTCTCCCATGGCCAGGTTTACACCCCGCCGCCCGCCGGAGAACGGCCCGCGCCCGCAGCGACACCCACCGACAGCGCGCCACCGGCCGAGAAAAAACAGCCCGCCGCCGGCCCGCTCGGTCAGGAAATCCCGCTGCTCGACCCGTCCGCTGAAACCATCACCGTCGGCGGCGTGGCCATCCCGCTCGGCGACAACCGTCTGCTCAAAGCCCGGTTTGAAAAATACCTGAGCCAGCCGCCGGAAAGCGACGAGGCCGCCGCCAAATACCGTCAGACCATCGCAGAAATTCTAGCAACCATTTCCCCCTTCCGGACCGGCGGCCCTGACCTTTACGCCGCCTTCAAACAACTTCCCGGGGCCTCCTCCTACCCCGGCGACGCCAACCTCTGCGGCTCCCTCGCCGAGTCCATCTACATGGCAATGCTCGCCAAGCAGGATGTCAATGGCCTCACCAAACTCAACAAGTCCATGGAGGATGAGAAAAAAGAGATCATCGCGGAGGGCGACTGGAAGGCCCGCCACGAGCGCGACAACGAGATGGGCGCGACCAAGGACCCCAAGGCCAAAGGTGGGGCGGCGCAACCCGCAAAAAATCCGGGTGCCGGCGTGAACTCGCTGAAATACGTCGACACCCTCCGCCGCATCACCGAGATCGAAGCGTTGAAAAAAGCCAACATCGTGCGCACCGAGGCCGGCACCATCCGGACCAAGGCACAATACCAGGTCAGCATGATCCAGTGGTTCGTCCAGCGCCGCTATGAACACGTGTTGATGGCCGCCCGCTTCTACAACCAGATTTGGAAAGACGGCGACACCACCCTCCGCGTGGACAAGAGCTCGGATGTCTCCAAGTTGTTTTCCGAATCCGTCGGAGTCAGCCCGACCGTCGCCTCCCTGGACTCGCTCTCGAACGAGGCGATCCGCGAGACCAGCAAATACATTGAGGCCTTCGAACTGATGCTCTCCCGCGACGAGCTCCACAACGCCTCGCAGCGGCTGATGGAAGCCTACGCCCTCGGCGAGTACTTATCCCCGGTCGCCACCTTGTCACTGGAGAAAAAGCGCCGCATCGCCGAATACGTCCGCGATCTCCATGAACTCTACGGCACGCTCCAAGCCCGCGATTACACAAAAACCATGGAACTGGCCGCCCGCCTGAAGAGTGCCGCCAAGGACTTCCCCTCCTCCAAGGTGGACAGCGCCATCGCCGGCTACACCCTCGCCTCCGATCTCGCCATCGAAGAGGCCAAGGCCCACCTGCTCGCCAAGGAAAGCGACAAGGCCGCCGAGAAAATCAAAGCCGCCGCCGAGATCTGGCCGACCAATCCCAAGCTCAAGGAATTCCGCACGCTCGTCAGCAACTCCAGCAGCCTGGTCACCGCGCGCAATGATTTCGACCGCCTGCTGGGCGAAGGAAATTTCCGTGAAATCGCCCGCCGACAATATGAAATCGCCCCGGTCATCCAAGGCGACGCCACCCGTGAGGATGCCTTCAAGCAGATCATGACCAATCTCCGGAAAATCGAAATCGCCCTCGAAAAGGCCTCGGAATTCAGCAAGAGCGGTCAAAACTACGCCGCCTGGGAGCAACTCGCCGAACTGCGCGAACAATTCCCGGACGATCCGAAACTCGGCCGCGAGTTAGAGCTGCTCGCCCCGAAAGTCGCCGATTTCACCCTCGCCCTCGACAAGGCGGGCCAGTTTGAAAAGCGCAACCCGAAGCAGGTCGGCTCCGCGCTTTCCTGGTATCTCAAGGCGCGCAGCATCTATCCGCAAAGCAACCTCGCCGACGCCGGCACCAAGCGCCTCGCCAACGAGATTCTGCCCGGCGACGACAGTACGTCCTCGATCTCGACTCCCGAAAAGGAATACTGACCGCCACCGCCATCGAGGTGAAACCCGACAAGGCCGCCAAGCCGGAGAAAAAGTGACACAGGCATTCCTGCCCGTTCTTCCACGCGCCTGAAATCACACCAAATTCCGATTTGATTTTTTCCCGGCAGCGTTCACAAGCTCAGGGCATGGCGAAAGCGAAGGACGAAAATCGGGTGGTGGTGAAGGTGTTTCTTTACGGGATCCAGCCGCAGATCTGGCGGCG
>JAIFNK010000014.1:5514-7983 GCA_020047775.1 Akkermansia sp.
CCAGCCGCAGATCTGGCGGCGGTTTTCCATTTCCTCGGAAATCACCTTCATCCAGTTCAGCGACGCGGTCCAGTCGGTGATGGGTTGGGATAACAAGAGCCCGCACGAATTCCGCCACGGCAAGGGCAAGCGCCTCGTCGATGTCATCGGCCCGATCGGCCTGGAAGACCAGACGGCCGGCGAGTTCCAGGACGAGGCGGTGCTCACCGTGAAGGAATTCCTGGGCAAACGCCGCCTGCCGATCCGCATTCTCTACCGCTACGATTTCGCCGATGAATGGATCCACGAAATCGTCTTCGAAAAATGGACCGCCGGCGAAGGCGGCCCGGAAGTGCTCGAAGGCGAGCGCGCCTGCCCGCCGGAAGACTTCGGCGGCACCTTCCAATACATGCAGGCGCTCCACGGCGAAATCGAATGGGCGCACCCGGGATACGACCCGGAAGCGTTTGATCCGAAGACAGTGAGCTTCGAACAGAAAAAAGCGGTGAAGAAGCGGAAGTGACCGGCGGGAATGGCGGACAAAGTTTGCAACCATACCAGGGCGTTTGCTTGGCTGGGCTATTCGTTAACAGGGCGTGCGGTTGTGATGAGTTTCACGGATTTCTCGCGGTGATCGCGGTAATAATCGAAGGCGTCGTTGAGTGATTCAAACTCTTCGAAGGGGATGACTGCGAGCAGCGCGTTTCTCGCGGTAATAATCGAAGGCGTCGTTGAGTGATTCAAACTCTTCGAAGGGGATGACTGCGAGCAGCGCGTTTCTAATCAGGGCTAGGTTTTTGGCTCCCCGCGCATTTCGTTTCGGAGCTTTGTCTTCACGCCAGTAGGTAGCGTCGCGTTTCCAGTGATTGAGGTTTTCCACGCTCCAGTGCTCACGGATCATGTTGCTGATCTGGGCGGCTGTTTTGCTGCCATACTCATGGGATGTGCCAAATAGGCGGACCGCCATTTCAGGCTCCGTTCCTTCTTGGGTCGAGCGGTAGATGCGCGTGCATTTGATGATCTGCGCAATGTGCGGAAATGGGCTGAACTCGGTATCCACCGCGACGATGGTGATATCACGGACCTCAAATCTGCCATGCCCACGCCCGAGCTCGCCTGCTAGATCGACGGGCCGCTCTTTGAGCAGGTTCTCGGCGTATGTGTAATAGTTCCCCTGGTTTTTCTTGATGGCGGATAGATTGTCCCCGCCGAGTTCGAAGATTATATAATTCGTTTTTTTTGGGTGTGCAGGGCGTCGGATGTGATAGTTGCGTTTTCGATGAATTCGCCGCTTTGCTTGAGGAGTTCTTGTGCGACGGGGAGTTCGCAGTCGTCCTTTTTTCCGCTGTAACTGGCCATGGCGACGGGGCGTCCGTCTTCGTGGCGGCACAAGGTGACGATGGCTCCGAGGGCGTGGCCGAGGTCCTTGCCATCTAAGGCGAGGCTTTTGGGGAGCTTGTCTTGGTGGGCGGCGAGCCAGGCGTTAAGGGCTTTGGCGAGGGCTTGGGGATCGGCTTCGTTAACGAAGTTGTTCAGGGCGTCGTAGCTGGGCATGATGAGGCGATCACCTGAGTTGCGGACGTTGAGGCCGATGGCTTTACGCTGCTCTTGGCTAAGGGCTGCGCTGCGTTTCCAGATGGCTTTGACATTCGGTGAGCCGACGAGCAGGCCATGGGCGATGAGGCCGAACATGCCGATTTTGGCATAGCGACGGGATAAGGGGCTGCGGTGATCGGGGATGAGATGAAATGCGTCTGATAGGCTGCGGAGGTGATTGTGGGATAAGGCGCTGCGCGCTCCGGCAACTCCCTCAGAGGTGCCTTTTTGGAAAATTTCGGGGAGCGGCGAGGGACTTGACAGAAGCTGCCGGGAATTTTTCTGGAGCGGATAGACCCAGTATTTTTTTGGGGATTGTTCGTCGGTGTAGAATTCGCTTTTGTGACGTTTGAAGCCTTTGCTAAATCCGAGGGGCGTCCAATTGCTTGCTTTGTAAATGGTGCCTTCGTGCAGCTGCGGGTCGCTGAAACTTTCGGCAAGGATGGGGCGGTATCCGTATTTTTCCTCGAAGTGTTCGGGAAGTTTGCGCAACGCAAGGCCCATGCAGCGGGTGGCAAGGTTGGGTTGGCGGCGGGATTCCAGGACGAGAAATCTTCGCAACTGGGTGACAAGGGGCAGGCGGGTTCCTCGGGTGAGCGGATCCCAGTCGATCCAATCATCGCGGTCTTTGAGTCTCAAAGCCGCCCCAGACCAGCAAAGGACGGCACAAAGCACGGGGAAGTCATCCTCGGAATCGGTCTGGTAAATGCCTTGCCAGATGGTGTTTCCAGCGGGCCGTCCGGCCTTGAGGTAGTGCTCGTCATTGAGTGCGGAGCGGAGTTGATCGATCTCAAATTTGGTGGTGGCCTGCCTGATTTCGAGGTTTTGGCTGACGGGATCGAGAGGCGAGCAAATGTGGGTGCATATCATGACCCGCCTAACCTGGCTGTTTTA
>JAIFNK010000094.1 GCA_020047775.1 Akkermansia sp.
TGGGGCACCGCGCGGGATGGAGAAATGGTGACGGTCGAATTCGAAAACCAAAAACTCAGCACCACCGCCGCCGATGGCAAATGGAGCGTGAATCTGAAACCACTCAAAGCGGGCGGCCCATTCACGATGAAGATTGCCGGCGACAATACGGTGACCGTGAACGACCTACTCGTTGGCGATGTTTGGCTTTGCTCCGGCCAATCCAACATGCATTTTCAAATGAAGTCGGTCGAAAACTCCGAACAGGAAATCGCCGGCGCGAATGACCCTGCCGTGCGCTTCTTCACGGTGCCCCAACAGATGGCGCAAAGACCGGTCACCGGATTGCAGGGAGCATGGCAGCCCGTCTCGCCGCAGACCGCCGGCCAGTGCTCGGCAGTGGCCTGTTACTTCGGCAGGGCACTCCAGCGGAAACTTGGCGTGCCGATCGGCTTGCTCATCAGCTCCGTCGGCGGCACCCGCATCGAGTCATGGATGCGGGCGGAAACCCTCGCCGCCACCGGCGAATCGGCAGCACTGGTTAAAAAGTGGAGTGATATTTCCCCCGAGGAATTCAAACGCATCGGTGCCGACTACAGCGCCTTCCAGTATCAGCGCGACCATGCCCACCCCAAAGCGGTCAAAGAGGCAAAGGCCCAGGGCCAACCCGCGCCCCCTCCGCCCGTCGCACCGAAAATCCGCACCCACGACTGCCCCGGGGCCCTTCATAACGGCATGATCGCGCCCTTGCAGCCGTTCGCAATCCGCGGGGCGATCTTGTATCAGGGAGAGTCGAATTCCGGACAGCCCGTCCTCTATCAGAAACTCCTGCCCGCCATGATCGGCGATTGGCGGCGCGCGTGGGGACACGACCTGCCCTTCCTCTTCGTCCAGTTGGCACCGCACCGCAGCATCCATCCCGCCTTCCGCGAGGCTCAACATCTCATCTGGCAAAACACGCCGCGCACCGCCATGGTCGTCACCACGGATGTGGGCAATGCCGATAACATCCACCCAACCCGCAAGCGCCCGGTCGGCGAGCGTCTCGCCCTAGCAGCCTGCGCCCTCAGTTATGGCGAGTCCGTCGTATTCTCCGGTCCCGTTTTCAAAGAGATCAACATCGCAGGAAACCGCGCCATCATTTCCTTCACGCACGAGGGTGGGGGACTCATCGCCAAAGACGGCGAACTGAAAGGCTTCACCATCGCCGGTGCGGACGACATATTCGTGCCTGCAAAAGCGGAGATCCAAGGCGGGACCATCATGGTCTCAGCTGATGGGGTAAAGACTCCGAAAGCCGTCCGTTACAACTGGGCCATGATGCCGGAAGGAAACCTCTTCAACCGCGAAGACCTGCCTGCCGCCCCGTTTCGCACTGATCGCCCGAAGGATCCGGGCCGCTGAAACTTTGCTCATCAAGGGATCGTATCGCATCCATGTTTCACATCATGATTGGCAAGCGCATCTGTCTCCTGTTGATCGCATCTCTCCATGGTCTGCTTGCAGCGGCATCCGAACCGCCAAAGCTTGAGTCCTTCGATGTCGATGGCCACAAAGCCTACCTCCAGGCCGCACCGCAACCCGCCAAGGGCAAGCCGTGGATCTGGTATGCGCCAACGGTCAAAGGCAACTTCATCATCCTGCGGCACAAGATGTATGCCGATGCCATCCTGAACGCCGGGATCGCCATCGCCAGCTATGATCTCGGCGAAGTGCGCGGAGCTCCGGGCAGCACCGGGAAATTTTCCCTGTTCTACGACGCCATGGTCAAGCGCGGCTACTCCGCCAAGCCGATCTTGCTCGGCCAGAGCCGCGGCGGCATCATGACCCTTGCCTGGGCCGTCCGGAATCCGGACAAGGTTACCGCCTGGGCGGGCATCTATCCGGTCTGCAACCTCGCCAGCTACCCGCTGGTGTTTTCCAAGAACGAAACCCTCGCCGACTATGGCATGGACGAGGCGGCCATCCGGGCGAAACTCGGCGAGCTCAACCCCATCGCCAACCTCGATGGTCTAGCAAAAAACAAAGTGCCGATGTTCTCCGTGCACGGTGACAACGACCGCACCGTTCCCTACGACGACAATACATTACTACTCAAGCAGCGCTACGAAGCCGCCGGCGGCACCTGTGAAGTGAAAGTCATTCCCGGCAGAGGCCACGAGGTCAGCCCCGCGTTTTTCCAATGCCAGGAACTCGTCGATTTCATCCTCAAGCATGCGGCGGGTAGATGAGCTTGTAGGCGGAGTTGCTGCCTAATCAACGGGCAAAACAACTCACCCGGATTGCCAGGAATTTGCTTTTGGTGTGATGGTTAAAGGCTGGTCCCTCTGTCAATGTGCTTGAGTTGGTACCAGAGCCGGTAGTCGATGCAGGCTTTATCCCGGATGAGCATGACCTTGCGTCCGGTTAGGCGCGCCGTTGCGAAGCGGGTCGGCACTGCTGCGCTTGATGACTGTCATGTCATGGGCTTTCACTTTCCCTTCCTCGGGATTGGCCATGCCGAGGCAGCTGAGGTGGTGGCTGCGCATGTTCATGCGGAAGAAGTGTCCGGTGGCGATGGCGCGGAACTCGCCCTTGGAGTTCTCGCTCTTCGGATCGAAGCAGGCGGCTTTGTGATAGTGCCCGTCCACCGCGTAGAGATTCCCAGTCGGCGAGTTCCGCGCATTGGGCGTAGGGATCGGGAATGCGGCGGATCATGGGGCCAGTGTGCAAAAGTTGACAGAATCATTTGGTACAATACAGAACTTCGTGAAGCCAATAATGATCGGCGGCGAGGTGGATCACAACGCTGCGGCGGATACGGAAAAAACAAAGGGAGCGATACGATGAAAAAAACGTTGATTTTGGGTTCTTGGTTGCTGGTCGCCGTTCTGGCAGTCGCCGGGGAGCGGGTTTCGCTTTGGCCGGAAGGAAAGATCCCGGATTTCCAGCCCCAGCAGATCGCGGCAACCACCCAGGAGGTGAAAGCACCGGGATTCAAGGCGGCGGAAAACACGATGCCACACCTCGACTGGTACGAGGCGCCGGCGAAGAAAAACGGCGGATGCATGTTGCTCATTTCCGGCGGCGGTTATCAGAATTGCTGCGATGGGGTGTGGATTGACCGGGTCGCGAAGAAGTTCACCGAACTCGGGTTCGTCTGTGTAAGTCTCACCTACCGTACGCCGCGTCCGCAAGGGTTGCCGATCTATCAGAGTGCTTGGGAGGACGGGCAGCGCGCCGTCCGTCTCGTTCGCGATGATGCGAAGAAGCGCGGCTTCGACCCGGAGAAGATCGGTGCGCTCGGGTTCTCCGCAGGCTCGCACTTGACGGTCCTGCTAGCGACAAGCGCGCTCACACCGGCGTATGGGCCGGTCGACGGACTCGACCAGCTTCCGTGCCATGTGAACTGGGCGGTGCCGGTCTACACCGCCTACGCGCTCACGGACGGACTCAGCGGCCCCAACACGCGCGACGGCGACGCGATCGACATAAAGCTCTCGGACGTCTTCAAGTTTGACGCGAAGACTTGTCCGATGGCGCTCTTCCACGGCGGGACTGACATCTATTCTCCGAACGGCTCCACCCAGATCTACCGCCAGCTTCGCAGGATGAAAATCCCGGCTGAGATCCATCTCTTCGCAGACCGCCCCCACGGGTTCATGGGCGACCCGGGCAAGGGCGAGGACGGCACCGCCTACGACCACTGGCTCGACCGTGTCACCGAGTTCCTCCGCCAGATGAATTTCGACGGGAGCCTCGGCGCGGAAGTCGATCTGATGACCCGCTATCTGGACAACGATGCGCGTGGTGAAACCAGCAAGGAGCCGGTCTGGCCGGAAGCCAAAATGCCGGATGTGCAGGCGAACCAGTGCCAGCCTTATATCGAGTGGCACATGCCGAAGGAACTCAAGACGAAGGCGATTCAGATCATCTACTCGGGCGGTGCCTACAACGGCAACAATCCGGACGCATTCGAAGTCGCGCCGGCGCGGCGCTACCTGAACGAAAAGGGAATGGCGGTCGTGACGATGAAATACCGCACGCCGCGCCCGCAAGGCGGACTGGCCAAGCACACCACGGCGTGGCAGGACCTGCAGCGCGCCGTCCGGATCGTCCGCAGCGAGGCTGCGGCGAAGGGGCTCGATCCCGATCGCATCGGCATCATGGGCTCCTCGGCCGGCGGACACCTGACGCTCATGGGCGCGACCAGCTCGAAACGCCGTTCCTATGCGCCTATCGACGACCTCGATAAGCTTTCCTGCAACGTGCAGTGGGCGGTTGCGATCTATCCGGCGTATGCGCTCACGGACGGCGCACAATCCGCAAATGCGAAGGGCGGCAACGAGGACGACGCGAGGCCCGTCCCTGAGTTCTCGTTCGACCTTGCGACTTGTCCGATGCTGTTCATCCACGGCGACGCGGACGGTTGGGCGGCAATGAATTCGGTGAAATGCTGGGAGCAGCTTCGCCGGATGGGAATCCAGTCCGATCTCCACACGCTTGTCGGCCGCGGTCACTGCTTCCAGAGGACCGCCGCCCCGGGCACGGGCAGCTATACCTGGATGGGGCGCATCTGGGAATTCATGAACCACAAGGGATTCAACAAGTAAACATGCAAACCAGGGAAATCTTCCGCCGTTAGATTTGTTGGAGTGACAAGGTGGTCCGATTCAAAAGTCAAAAGGGACTGCTCCTTTGATGAATTGTTGAAATGCGTTACCGACTCCTTTGATGATTCTCATCGGACCAGCGGACGAAGCGGTGGCAGCGGTCCGGCTTCGCTTGGCTATGCCGGGACAAGTCTTCTGGTCTCATGGTTTGGTGGCGACGACTTTGCCGTCTTTTCAGGAGAGCAGGGGTAGGTTCCAGCGTTTGTGTTCGGCGCGGAGTTCCTTGGCCATCGCTTTGGCTGCGGCCTGGCCGCGCTGCACCGCAGTAGGTGCTTTTGGTGCGGTTGGATGCGCTCGGTTTGGCTTTCATAGGAGTTGTTCCAACTGGCTTAACGTCACAAAAGGGTCAGAAGGGTACCAGTCCCGACTAACAAGCATTGATTCCAGTTCAGCCAGGTTGCTTTTCCGGGCCTGGTGTGCGTACACCCGGCGGATTGCCCTCGTCACGTTGCCTTCGTGACCCATGGCGAGACGCTCGGCGACCCAGCGGTTCTTCACGCCGGTTCGTTTCCGGATCAGCACGGCGACCAGCGATTTTTCTTCAACCCACCGCTTTCTCCCCACCAGTTCGGCAGGCGTCGATGGCAGGCCCAGTTCCAGCAAGACCGCCACGGCAATCCGCTCCGCCTCATGTTGATCGTGAGCGCTTGCGGCTTCTCCCGCCACGCTGCCTTTTTTCCGTTTGGGGCTGGTGATGCCTGATAGCGCATCCAGCACTTTCTTGGCGAAAGTCTCCTCACGGGTGCATGACAAAAAAGTTATGAGACCCTTGGCCAGCGGCGGGATTTGGCTTGGCGTGTGGCGAGGATTGGGCGTCGGGCTTGCCAGGCG
>JAIFNK010000136.1 GCA_020047775.1 Akkermansia sp.
ATCCGGCTGACCGTCCGGCGGTTTTGTGTCTTCCACGGGATTCCACCCTCCATGATGGAATGGATGACCAGCAGCAGAACCAGTGAGAACGGATAGAACAACAGCAGCCCGGACCAGTCGTGCCAGGTCGTGCGCGCCCAGTGCGCGTCGCCATATTCAGCAATTACAAAAATCGAGATGACCCGCAGCGAGTTCCCCAGAATCGCCAGCGGAAAGGCTGATAGGAACAGCACGACCTTTTTCCACATCGCAATCTTCGCGACATAGGCCCACGCGGCGGAAATCATCAGCAGCGCCATCAGGGACCGGATTCCACTACAGCCCGCCGCGATTTCGAGAGGTTCCCAGTCGCCATTGACCGGGGCGATCATGTTTCCCTGCACCGTGGTCTCCACTCCACACAGCGATGCTCCGTGGTGGGCCATGGAAGTGGCCACCAACTGCAAGTGCGTGGTCGCTTGCTGGAAGCTTGGCAACGGAACCGCCAGCCAGAAGAAAAACAACGGAAACATCAGGATTTTCGCGACCTTCCAGCCCCACAAATAATAGGCCGAACCCCAGAGAATGAATGGCAACGCGCCCATCGCGATCCGCGGCTGGAGCGTGCGGTAAGCCGCCGCATAGAAAATCACGCCGATGAGGATGGACACCAGGCCCCAATAACTCCCCTGCCCGGCCGCCGCCTTCAAGTCCTTAAGGCGATAGATGATCAAACCGCAGATCAACAGCGGGAACAACAGCCCGTGCTCATAGTCCGTTTCCGGGTTCCAGGCGTCGATAATCCACTCGACAGCGCTTTGCCCCCGGCCCGCTCCATAGCGAGCCTCAAACTGATAGAACCAGACCACCACCAGCACCGAGAGCAGCACCGGAATCCATTTGAGCAGCTCCGGACCTCCGGAAATTGGGCGGTGCCGCGCATCAGCGGCAGGCTCGGATAGGTTGGGAGGCATCGGTGAAATGAAGGTGTTGGACGAATTCCGAGCAAAGTATTGCCGACGGTCCCTCCACTGTCAACAATCGGCCGCGTCCCCGATCAACGCCTTTTTTGACCATGAAAATCATCAGTGGAACCGCTCACCGCGCCCTTGCCGAACGCATCGCAGAAAACCTCGGCCAACCGCTTGCCGACGTCCACGTCTCCGCTTTTCCCGACGGGGAAACCGAGGTCAAAATCAATGAAAACGTCCGCGGCGAGGACGTCTTCATCGTCCAGCCCAGCTGCCCACCGACCAACCACAACCTGATGGAGCTGCTGATCATGGTGGACGCCGCCCGCCGCGCCAGCGCGGAGCGCATCACCGCCGTGATGCCGTTTTTCGGCTATGCCCGCCAGGACCGGAAAGACCAGCCACGGGTGCCAATCACTGCCAAACTGGTGGCCAACCTGCTCACCTCCGCCGGCGTCAACCGGGTGCTCACCATGGACCTCCACGCTCCGCAGATCCAAGGCTTCTTCGACATTCCAGTCGATCACCTCTACGCAAAATCCGTGCTCATCGGCTACCTCCGCCAGCGCCACCCGGACACCTCCAACCTCACCGTCGTCTCGCCGGATGTCGGCGGCGTGAAAATGGCCCGCGCCTACGCCGACGCGCTCGGTGCCGAGCTCGCGATCGTTGCCAAACACCGCGTCAGCGCCACCCGCGTGGAGGCGATGAACGTCATCGGCGAGGTCGAGGGCCGCGACGTGCTGCTCGTGGACGACATGACCGAAACCGCCGGCACCCTCACCGCAGCCGCGGAAATCCTCCATAAAAACGGTGCCAAGCGGGTTTATGCCGGAGTTTCCCACGCCATTCTCGGCGGGCTCGCCCACCAGCGGATCCGCGATTCCAAAATTGAGGAAGTCATCACCACGGACTCCGTTCCGCAAGCCGCCGGGCCGAAAGTCCAGGTCGTGGGAATCGCCCCGCTGCTCGCCGAAGCCAACCGCCGGATCCACGGCGGCGAGTCGATCACGTCGCTGTTCTCCGTTTGAAAACGCCCCATCCGCCGATTCTCGAACAAATTTTTGACAAGCGCCGGTTCGACCGCTAAACACGCCGCCCCGTACTGGGTGCAGTAATCCCCGGCGGCAACTCATCATAAAGACTCCACGTCATGGCCAAGAAGACATCTCTCAAAGCAGCTCCACGCGCCCGCACCGGTTCCGGCCGCCTCAATCAAATGCGCCGTGAAGGCTGGATTCCCTCCGTCATCTACGGAAAAGGCACCGAAAACATCAACCTCAAGGTGGATGCGAAAACCTTCGCCGAGCTCCTCGCCAACAGCAGTTCGGAAAACATCCTCGTCAACCTCGAAATCGAAGACCACGGCACCCGCCTCGCGTTCCTCCAGTCGATCCAACACGACCCGATGTCCGGCAAGGCACTGCACGCCGACTTCCGTTCGATCGACGAAAACACCGCCATCACCGCCCACATCCCGACCCACCTCAACGGTGAATCCGCCGGAGTCAAAGCTGGCGGCCTGATCGAGCAATACGTGCACGCCATCGAAATCACCTGCCTTCCCAACGATCTTCCCGAGTCCATCGAGGTCGACATCAGCACCCTGCAAATCGGCGATTCGCTTCACATCGGCGAAATCCCGCTTCCTGCTGGCGTTCGCGCCACCCACGCGCCCGACGTCGTCGTGGCCCACGTGAGCAAGGCCGCCGCAGCCGTTTCCGAAGAAGCCACCGCCGCTCCTGCCAAGTAAGCATCGGTTCACAACTCCCAAACGCCCGGTCCGCACAAGTGGCCCGGGCGTTTTTGTGACTGAAGACAAGTTGAGAGTTTATCGTTGAGAGTTGAGAGCAAAGAATCGCCCATCTCTTTCTCATCCTCTTTCTCTCAACCATCAACCATCCACTCTCAACCTCCACCATGTCCTTCTCCCTCATCGTCGGCCTCGGCAATCCGGGGCGGCAGTATGAAGAAACCCGCCACAACGTCGGTTTCATGGTGCTGGACCGCCTCGCCGCCACGTCCGGGGCCACCTTCCAGACATCCCCCAAGTGGCAAAGCCACCTCGCCAAACTGCCGGAATCCGGCACGCTCCTGCTCAAGCCACAGACGTTCATGAACCTCAGCGGCCGGGCGATCCAGCAGATCCTCTCCTTCCATAAATGGACACCGGAACAGATGCTCGTCATTTACGACGACGTCGCCCTGCCGCTCGGCACCCTGCGCTTCCGCGAAAAAGGTTCAGCCGGCGGGCACAACGGCATCAAGTCCATCATCCAGCACCTCGGCACCGACGCCTTCCCACGCCTCAAGCTCGGCATCGGCGGCAGCCAGCCCGGCGAAATGGTCGGCCACGTGCTCGGCAAGTTTTCCCCCGACGAGCGCCCGGTTCTCGAAAACATGCTTGCCACCGCGGTGGATGCCGTGCAGCTTTCGCGCTCCCAAGGGATCGCCGCTGCGGCGCATCGCTTTCACACACGTAACAATCCACTCCCAGCAAAAGATGAGTCGCAAATACCAGGGCCTGATCGTCCTTAACACCAAGTCCCTTGATGGCACCGTCGACGAACTCGTCGCTTCCGTATCCAAGGAATTGGAAGCCGAGGGCGCCAAGCTCGACAAAGTCGCGCAACTTGGCCGCCGCCAGTTCGCTTACGAATCCCGCCACCTCGAGTCCGGCCACTACGTGAACTACACCTTCCAAGGCGCACCCGACGTGATCACCAAAATCCAAGCCCGCCTGCGCCTGAACGATCACGTTCACCTCCAACACTTCGTCCGCGTCGCCTGACGTGACACAGGCATTTCTGCCTGTTCTCGTGACACTGGCATTCCTGCCTGTTCTTCCACTCAGCTCCCAAACCTCCTGTTATGGCCAATCTCAACAAAGTCATGCTTATCGGCAATCTCACCCGGGATCCCGAACTTCGCCACACCCCGAAAGGTACTGCTGTCTCTGAAATCAGCATGGCCATCAACCGGGTCTGGAACAATGACCAAGGCCAGAAGCAGGAAGAAACGACCTTCGTCGAAGTCACGTTGTGGGGGCGCCAAGCGGAACTCGCGCAGCAATATCTCACCAAGGGGCGCCCGGTTTACATCGAGGGCCGCCTCCAACTGGACAGCTGGGACGACAAGGAAACCGGCAAAAAGCGCAGTAAACTCCGCGTGATTGGCGAGAACATGCAGTTCTTGTCGAGTGGCGCGGGAGCGGGAGGCAACAGCGGCGGTGGTTACTCCGAGCGGCCACAACAAACCTCCCCGGCTCCACAAGAACGCTCCGGCCCACCGCAGGGCGCGAGTGCCGCACAGGCAGATGATTTTCAAGAAGACGACGATATCCCGTTCTGATTTCACACGCCGCAGGCGTTCCTGTCTGGATTTCCAAAGCGAGGCCGCGCAAGCAGCCTCGCTTTTTTCGTCATCCAACCCGCGTGCCGCAAAAATTCGCTTGATCCGCGGCCGATGTTGCCATTTGTTCTAAGGAACACTGTTCATAAAACGATGCGTCCAGAACTCACCAACCGCCAACAAGAGATCCTCGACTACCTGCGCAAGTCACAGCGTAAGACCGGACTCATGCCTTCCACCCGGGAAATCCAGCACGCCTTCGGGTTCGCAAGCCAGACCGCCGCGATGAGCCATCTGCGCGCACTCGAGCGCAAGCGAGTCATCCTGCGACTCCCCGGAAAGGCCCGCGCCGTCATCTTCCCGGATGAACTGGACAGAGGTGAAATCATGGATATCCCTGTCTATGGCAGCATCGCCGCCGGAATGGCCCAAGACGTGGAACAGGAACGCCAAGGTTGTATTTCCGTGGACGTCACCGCCTTGGGCATCCCGCGCAATGCCCGCACCTTCGCCCTGAAAGTCCGTGGCGACTCGATGATCGACGCCCACATTTGCAGTGGAGACACCGTAATTCTCGAATTCAAGGAGCCACGCAAGGGAGACATCGTGGCGGCATTGATCGATGGGGAAACCACGTTGAAACGTTATGTCGTCGAGAAGGGCAAACCCTTCCTGCGTGCCGAAAACGCCGATTATCCCGACTTAATCCCCGCACGGGAACTAATCATCCAGGGTGTGCTCGTGGCTCTAATGCGGCATGCCGCCTAAGACAACCGGATCCCCGCTTTTTGCACCCCGGTTCCGGCGGTCAGTCCGTGAAGTTCGAGTCTCGTGCGGGGCTTGATTTTGAAGATTAGTTAACCTTTCTGAAGGATTGACGCGTGCATTGGCATTCTGTAGGCTCCGACATTGATTGAAATGGCCACCGACTCCACTACTTTTCTTTGTCCTGCGTGCAACGTCAAGTTGACGGTGCCAAACAGTCTGGCAGGCGTTACGGGCCCTTGTCCGACTTGCCGCACGCTTATCCGGGCACCCTACCCCGCTCCGGCTCAATCGATTCCACTCACGCAGGAACCGCAGGAGAGCGCCCCGGGCAATTACAACCCCACTCCAGCCGTCGCGGCTCCGGCCCAACCGTCGCCCCCTCCC
>JAIFNK010000143.1 GCA_020047775.1 Akkermansia sp.
GTCATCGGTCGCAGCGTGGATCTCTATCCGCAGATCGTGCGCCGCACCGTCGCGGAGGGCCATGAAATGGGCAACCACTCGCAGACCCACCGCCTGCTCAGCAAGCTCGGCGACGAGGAGCTCCGCCAGGAAATGAGCCGCTGCCGCGATGCGGTCGCGCGTGCCGCCGGCGTCCAGCCACGCACCATGCGTCCTCCCTACGGCGGCCTGCTCCAGCGCCAACGGGAACTGGTGCACGCGGAGTTCGGCTATCCCACCATCCTCTGGTCGGTCGATCCGCTCGACTGGAAGCGCCCTGGGGCCAGCGTCGTCAGCTCGCGCATTCTTGCCGGCACGTCCTCCGGTGGCATCGTTCTCGCCCACGACCTTCATTCCCAGACCGTCGATGCCATGCCGGCCACTCTCGACGGACTCCTTCGCCGTGGTTTCAAGTTTGTCACGGTTTCCCAATTGCTGGCCATGAAGACCGATGTGACGACCGCCCAAGCGTCCGTCACCCCCGCCATCTACTGAGAGCCGCCACCATTCCGGTCCCGTGAGTTATTCCATGTTCGGCGAGCGCTACTTCGCGACGCGCGAACGTCTTTCCGGTGTGATCAGTGGCATCGCCTCGCTTGCCGAAGAAACTGGGACCGATCTCGGCGGCCAACTGCCGCTTCAGGAAGTCGAACGGGGCCTTGGGGCGCCGTTTCTCTTCGTGGTCTGCGGCGAGGTCAACGCCGGGAAATCCACCCTCATCAACGGCCTCTTCGGCCGGGACCTCTGCCGGGTCAACATCCTGCCGGAAACCGACCGTGTGCTCTGGTATCAGTATGGCAATCCGGCGCGGGATGTCACGATCACCCCGATGCTCGAGGAGCGCCACCGGCCGGTTGATTTCCTGCGCGACTTCAACCTCATCGACACTCCGGGCACCAACTCCATCGCGCAGGGGCACCAGGAAATCACGGCCCGCTTCCTGCCTGCTGCGGACCTGATCCTGTTCGTGTTTCCCGTGACAAATCCATGGGGGGCAGCCACCTGGAATTTTATTTCGGACCTCACGCCGGAGGTTCTCCAGCGCGTGGTATTCATCATCCAGCAGGCGGACCAGCGGGAGCCCATCGACATCAAGGTCATCCTCGGCCACATGGAGGATCTATCCGTGAAGCGGATCGGCCATGTTCCGCCGTTGTTCGCGGTTTCCGGGAAAATCGCCTGCGAGGTCAAACGTGCCAAGCCCTTCGAGCCCGAGCAGTTCAAGCGCAGCGGCTACCCGGAGCTGGAAAGTTTTATTTCCAAGACCGTCTGCCAATCACCCGCCCGCAAGGCCGTCTTTGAAAGCTGGCGCAGCCAGGCCGGCGCCGCCCTGCGCACCGTCGAGGATCATTTCGAAAAACAAACGAACGCCCTCAACGAACAAAGCCGCTTCCTCGACACCATCGAGCGGGAAATCGACGGGATCCGCGAGCGCTTCGTCGTCCGGTTGCCACGCCATCTCGCGGGCGTGGCGGAAGTGTTTCAAAACGAAGCCGTGTGGGTTTCCCGGTGCCTGCGCAGCCGTCTCGGAGCGGTGCCGTCGATTTTCCGGCTCTTCGTCGGGGATCGCACCGGACCGAACATGGAAGCGATCTTCGTGGAGCGTCTCCAGGCCGCCGTCGAAGCGGTCGCCGAAAAGGACGGCGTCGAAGTCGTCGAATTCTGCCGCAGCCATTGGAATGACCTTGGCGCGCGGGTGCAGGCCGCCATGGGCGTGGACATCGGAACCGCCGCCCCGCTCGACGAGACGCTCGCCACCGCGAAAAAACGGTTTGTGCAGCGGTTAGGCATCTCCGCCCGCCAGGGAATCGACAATCTCAAAGTCCGCAACCAGCTCGACAAGGACCTGCGCCGCAGGAATGTCGCACTCAAGTCGTTCACCTTCATGATGCTTTTGTTAGTCACGGTGGGGGCGGTCTGCGGCGCGCTCGGCGTCGATTGGCTGCCGTCCATCTTCTGCGGGCTGTCCGCCGCGTTTCTCGCCGGCGGCATCGTGGTGGCCGCCGTGACGCGCAAGTCCATCACCGCGGATTTCCAACGACGGCTGCTGGACACCTGCGGGGGATTCGCCAGCACGCTGCATGCGGATTACGAGGAGGCGCTGCGGATTGTCTTCCAGGACTACGCCACCTCGCTCACCGCCGTCCGGACCCATCTCGCCCGCGAGAAACTGGCCATCGAACCACGTCTTCGCCGCTGGCAGGAACTCTTCCTCACGCTCAAGGCCATCGAGCAGGACCTCTGATCTCCGGGATCAGGAAAGCGCCAGCAGCAAGGCCCCGCAGATGCCGGCCTGTTGCCCGAGCGCGGGCGGGACGACATAACCGCCGCCTAACACCGGTGGGAAATAACCGGCGGCGATCCCGGTCAGCTTCGCGTTGATCTTCCCGTGCAGGCCCTCCGCCTGACAAACCCCGCCGCCGACGATGACGCGGGAAGGGGAGACGATGGCGAGCAGGGCGAGGATGCCGTGGGCGAGATACCACGCCTGGGTGTCCCACGCCGGATGGTCGGCCGGAAGCTCGTGCGCCGGAGTTCCCCAGCGGGCGGCGATGGACGGGCCGCTGGCGAGTCCCTCCAGGCAGTCGCCGTGAAACGGGCAGACGCCCGGGAACTCATCGCCCGGCATCCTCGGCACCTTGAGGTGGCCGAATTCCGGGTGCAGCGCGCCGTGGACCAGACGCCCGCCTGATAGGATTCCGCCGCCGATGCCGGTGCCGATCGTGATGTAGGCGATGTCTTGCAGGCCGGCACCGGCACCGATTCCCGCCTCGGCGAGGGCAGCGGCGTTGACGTCGGTATCAAGGACGATCCGGGCGTTTGGGAACGCGCTGGCAAGGCAGCCGACCAAGGAAAATCCCGCCCATCCCGCTTTGGTGGTTTCGAGGATTTTTCCGTAGTTCTCCCGGTTCGAAACAATGCCGATGGGGCCGAATGCCGCGACACCAATGCTTGCCGGTTGCCCTCGTTCGCGCAGCCAGTCGATGGCGACTCCAAGCGTCTCCTCAGGCAGGGTCGTCGGAAAGCGGAATTCCTCAATGACTCTACCCTCGGCCGAGCCGATGGCGACGACCGTCTTGGTCCCGCCCAATTCAATGCCTGCGATCATGGGACTGGCTTATCGGGGTGCCGCATCAGAGGCAAGTTCTTCGTGAGTCAAAGAGCACGCACCCCTATCAGCGGCGGCGAGCGTCGATCACGGGGTGAAGGTTAAAACTACGGGAGAGCATGAAAACAGGGCTGCTGATAGGGGTTGCTGTGTCTCGGCTTGTTCGGCTTCTGGTTTGGATTGGTCACCAGTCAAGGTCAGCATCAGGACAAACCTTGCGCAAGGCGCTCTTATAGACCTCCCTATCCTGATCCCAAATGACAGGAATCCCAACCGCCTTTTTCTTGGACTTCAAGAAAACATGGAGTGCATAGCCTCCCTTCCCGCCACGCGATCCTTGAATGGATCGTATATCAGACGATTCAAGGGAAAATCGTGAGAAATTGTGGCGGCCTTGTATCTCTTCCGCGCTGATCGAAACTTCCTCTGGCCAGATCTTGGATCCAATGAAGACAAATGGAACAAAGACAGCCCAAAGACCGAATAGAACGATGCTCGCGACACGACCCTTCGGATTGCGGTAGGCCAGATATCCCAATGCGGCGACTGCAAACGTGACGATGACACCAATCAAAAGATTGGGACCGCTGTCTCGCCAGTAGAAAAACGCATCGCCAAGGAAAGTCATGAATGGACGGTCGAGATTTGGATGGTCTGTTTTTGTGCCGAACGTCGAGTCCTCCTACGCCTGACCGGGAACGAGGCTTCGACTGCGGGTTGAGGTTGTAGCGGTCATGACGGCTGGAACTGGAGGCGGGTCAGGCGTTAGGAGTGACGCCTTGTTCGGCTTCTTGGATTTGTGAAGGTTCCGGAAGCCGAGAAGAACCACGTAGTGCTTTTAGCGTATCGCAGACGCCCTCCAAGTCAATGTCGGGAACTCCAAATGATGATCGAGGAATCACGATCCGCCGTAATCCCTTCAATGAAATCTGAAGCATGTCTCCATCCAAATCTGCTGAAACAATGTCAGAAAACCCGGCTGACAGCACCACATCGCCCAGCAACTCGCGTATACCTGTAGTTGAAATCTCTAGTCGGACTCTGATTCCATCCCGGTCTAGGTGGCGGGGAAAAAAGGTCTCTTCGATTGCGCGACCGTAAGTTCGCAGGTTGACGACACTCTTAAGCGTCAAGATCCCTAGTATATATCCAAATATGAGAAAAATAGGTGACCCTCCATTAGATACGGCCGAGAAAGCCGAAAAAGTGCCTAGGCCGAACGCGACGATCGGCCAAACCGCCGCAGTGTAGTAACGGCTCCGTGAGTAGGGAACTCCCCTACGGCGTGCGATTGTGTATCCGTAACGAGCCCACATATACTCTGAGACACGATATTCAATGGTCATTTGGCGGTGGTCATTTATTGCCGAACGTAAAGCACATCCACCGCTAGGAGCTGGGGCGGAAGTCTCTCACGGGGTTGAGTTTGTAGTTACAGGAAGACATGTCAACAGAACGGCTCCTAGCGGTTGGATGGTGCGGCTTGTTCGGCTTTATGATTTCGGAGCATAACTGGCAAACATCAGCCTGCCATCCTTCTCACCAACAAACTTGTAGATACTAGTCTTCTGATCGATCCTCTTCGGATCGCCCTGAAACTCAAATTTGAGTCTTTTTATGATCTTGAGATTTAGAGCGTAGACCACTCCGTTTCGAGTTGGTTCTTTGGAGTCGTCTGGTTCGACCGGGCAATATTCGATTAGTTTTACTGGCTGCGCGAACAAGTATTCAATACTCTTGAGGTTCATGGCTTTGAACTCTTCCGTAACTCCGTCCAAACAGGAAAGGGAGTTAAGAGCATCTTTGTCCTTTGTAGCTATAGCAGTCCGAACCGCGTTAAGAAATTTAGCTTCCTCCTCGGGCGTTGCTCCGAGGCACGCAGTACCTAAGAGTAGCATTGTTGCCGTAATTGTGGATGTCAGTAGTTTCATTATTGTATGTTTGTCTGAATTTTTGCCGAACGTCAAAGAGCACGCACCGCCGCCGTTGAAAAGCGATTGTGCCGAAACTGAGGAGCTTCACGGCGGTTGCTGTGTCTCGTCTTGTTCGGAATCTTCATCTTCTTGATAGTCACGGGGGCCACCTCCCCGTGAGTGGTGGGTTCGGAATGCAGTCCGCTGTAAAAATGAAACATAAAAAAGTCAGTAAGGACCGTGTAGTTCGGTGGTGTCTCTGGATCATCCGCCCATTCTGGAGCATGAAACGGAGACGCCAGGAACTCCGCGATCGGGAAGTCATTCAGTTCCGCGCCCTAACTCGTCTGTGGCGAGAAGACGCATCTCATTGAAAATCTTTGCGGCT
>JAIFNK010000228.1 GCA_020047775.1 Akkermansia sp.
CCTGTTATGACCTTGGCCGGATGATTCGGACGCGACAAGGAATTTTGGATTCCAAGGTTGCCCGGTGGCCAAGCCCTAAACGCGCCGCAGCGGAATCACCCGGGATTTCTCACGCCCGTTGCCCTCGATTTCCATCCGGTCCGCATACAGGTGGATCGCGGAAAATGAGTTCACCTCCGGTTCGTGCAGGATCGACTTGAAGGTGATGTAAGGGATGCCGTTGCGGATCTCTTCGGCTCCCGCGTGGTTGTGGCCGTTGAAATAGGCGATCACCGAAGAATGCCGGTCGATCACGGCGAGGACTTCCCCGGAATTCCACACTTGGTGACCGCTGGCGGGTAGCAGCGGGTGATGGCCGCACAAGATCACCCGTTCTTTCGCCGTGTCCGCCGCCGTGAGCTCCGCGTCGAGCCACTTGAGCTGGGTTTCGGAAATCCCGCCGTTCCATGGCTTCGCATTGTTGGCGTTTTTCTCCGCGAGTTGCTTCATGACCGCCTCTGCTTCCAGATCCTGCGGGCTGTCCGCCGGGTATTTATAGGTGGAGAGATCGTTGGTATCGAGCATGACGAAGCGCACGCCGGAGTCCCTGAATTCATAGGATTCACGCGGCATCCCGGCGATTTGGAGGAGTCGGCCCTTCTCTTCGTCCGTCACCGAGTAGTCGTGATTTCCCAACAGGTGGCGCACCCGGTGCCCGAGCCCGTCGAACAACGGCATGACCGTGGCGAACGACTTGAAATCCCGGTCGATCAGGTCGCCGAGATGCAGCGTGAACGGCAGTTTTTTCTTCGCCAGCCACTCCACCGCGGTTTTTAGCTTGGGGATGGATTCCCGATAATGCCGTTCCCCCTCCGGATCCGCGTCGGCGTATTGCACGTCCGTGATCAGCCCGAAGGAAAGGTCCGGCGGGACAGCGCCTTCCGCTCCTCGCACCTTCGCCAGCGAAACCGCCAGCGTGGAAATCCCGATAAAATTGCGCCGATTCATGCCCCCGCTGATAGCGCCTTCCTCCGGCGGAGGCGATGCCAAATTCCAACATCCGCCGTTTTGCTTGCGCCGTCATCACAGCTCGATTTGAATCCGCTCGCGCCTTCCCATCCCAATCCCATCCATTATGAAAAAATCCTGCTTCCTTCTGGTCCCTCTGCTTGCCGCAGCCATGACATTCACCGTTGCCGCGGAATCCGCCGTCAAGCCGCTCAAGGCCCTGCTCGTCATCGGCGGCTGCTGCCACGATTACGCGACCCAGAAGGATCTGCTCGTCGCCGGCATCGAATCCCGTGCGAACATCAAGATCGACGTCTGCTACTCGGCGGAAAAAAACACCAAACCGGTGTTCTCCTGCTATGAAAAGGACACTTGGGCCGAAGGCTACGATGTCATCATCCACGACGAGTGCGCCGCCGACATCAAGGACGCCGCGATCGTCAACCGCGTCCTCGAACCGCACCGCAAGGGACTTCCCGGCGTGAATCTCCACTGCGCCATGCACAGCTTCCGGGTATCTCCGGAGTTTAAAAAACCAATGGCCGCCGGAGCCGAAGGTGCGCAGTGGTTCGATTTCCTCGGCCTGCAATCGACCGGCCACGGCAAGCAGTTGCCCATCGATGTCACCTACGTCTCCCCGTCCGACCCGATCACCAAGGGCTTGGAAAATTGGACCACCATCAACGAGGAGCTCTATAACACCATCAGCATCCGGGACGGCATCACCCCCATCGCCAAGGGCAAACAGGGCGACGCTGAAAACATCATCGCCTGGACCAACGAATACGGCGACAAGAAGACCCGCGTTTTCTCCACCACCCTCGGCCACAACAACGAAACCGTGGCTGACGCCCGCTACCTCGACTTCATCACCCGCGGCCTGCTCTGGGCCTGTGGCAAGCTGGATGCGGACGGCAAGCCGCTCACCGGCTACGCACCGGCTGCGGCGACCGTTAAATAATACGGCCCGGAGTGCTGGACACTCGGTTTGGCGATGACCCAGGACACCCGATGTCATCAAAACTTCTGACCACCACCCTCCTCGCCCTCGCCGTTGCCGTGGTGACCACCGGCAACGCCCGCGCGGTCTCCGATGCGGACAACCTCGGCCAGTGGGACAAGCCCACCAAGATCGGCCCGGACAAGGACTGCCACGGCGACAACGCCCTCGCCTGGGGCTGGGCACTGCTCGGTATCCAGCTCTCCGGCAACGCCTCCGCCCCCCGCGAGGTCTTGGACTACAACATGGCCTTCATCAACATGGCCCGCACCCACGACGGTGCCTTCGTCATCCAACCCGGCCGCAACCTACACGAAAAAGCCTACTCCATGTCCCCCCGCAGCCATCCGACCGCAGCCATGGTGCTCGCGCTGGGAGCGGACAAGGCGAGGCTCAGAATTCAGGGAGTGAATGGAAAACCACAGACATGAATCTTGACTGACGATTGTTGATTTTTGAACTGACGCAACGGCGCTTTCTTTCTCTTCCCAATCCAAAATCCAAAATCAACAATCATCATTCGGCAATTTCTTCCTCTTCCACTGCTCACTTCTTCCCACCATGAAAACCACCGTCGCCATTCTAACATCCATGCTTCTCGCCACCGTCATCGCGGAAGCCAAACCCCTCAAGGTCTTCATCCTCGCCGGCCAGTCGAACATGGAGGGCCACGCCCGCGTCGAGACTTTTGATTACATCGGTGACGATCCCGCTACCGCGCCGCTGCTCAAGATGATGCGCGGCCCGGACGGCAAGCCCGCCGTCGCCGAAAACGCCTGGATCTCGTATCTGACCGGCCATTACGAGGGCAACGCCAATGGCGAGGGCACCGGCAAGCTCACCGCGGGATACGGTGCGAGAGGCTCCAATCCCACCCAGGACGGCGGCAAGATCGGCCCCGAGTTCACCTTCGGCCTGGCCATGGATGCCGCGCTCGAGGAGCCGGTCCTCCTTATCAAGACCGCGTGGGGCGGCCGCAGCCTGAACACCGAATTCCGCCCGCCCAGCGCCGGACCCTACGAGTTCAGCGAGGCGCAGATCGCTCAGATGCAGAAGCAGGGCAAGGACATCGAGGCCGCGAAAGCCAAGAAGGCGAAGGAAACGGGCCGCTTCTACCGCTACATGATCGACCACGTGAAAAGCGCGCTCGCCGATCCCAAGCGCGTCTGTCCGGACTATCAGCCTGCCGACGGTTATGAAATCTCCGGCTTCATCTGGCTCCAAGGCTTCAACGACCTCGTGGACGGCGGCACCTATCCCAGCGGACCGGATG
Organism: Akkermansia sp.; assembly: GCA_020047775.1. Lineage (GTDB taxonomy): Bacteria > Verrucomicrobiota > Verrucomicrobiia > Verrucomicrobiales > Akkermansiaceae > Luteolibacter. Next base: position 3,261 of record JAIFNK010000228.1, read on the forward strand.
GCAAGACCCGGGATTACTCGAAATACAGCGAATGGCTGGCCGATTTCATCCGCGACGTGCGCAAGGACCTCAAGACACCCAAGATGCCCTTCGTCATCGGCGTGCTCGGCGTGGACGGTCTCGATGCGAATGCCGGCACGGTGGCCTTCCGCAAGGCGATGGCGGCTCCCGCATCTTTGCCGGAATTCAAAGGCAACGTCGCCGCCGTGGAAACCGCGCCATTCTGGGCGGAGGAGCTCGACGCCATCGACCAAAAGCGCGCCAAGATCAATCAGATGGCCCACCTGCTCAAGGTGAAGGACAAGAATAGCCCGAACAAGGACGGCTCGATGGACGAGGCCCAGCAGAAGGAATACCTCAAAAAATTCGAAGCCGAACTCATCAGTCCCGAGGAAGCCGCGAAGTGGGCACGCGGCGCATCCAATGCTGGCTATCACTACCTCGGCTGCGCCAAAACCTTCGCCCTCATGGGCAAGGCCTTTGCGGAAGCCAACCTCATGATGATGAAGGGGCGGTGATGACCCATGATCCATGGCCATTGGCTAACGACCCTTTTTCACTCCGCTTGCCTGTCATAGCGCAGCAACGACGAGGCACTTCCCATCCACGATCTTCAATCGACCATCCACCACCCAATCGTCTCTTTCCCAGGCACTTCCCGCCGCATACGTGCTGAAACCACAAGCCGAAATGTGAATCCGATTACTCTGCCCCCATTCAATGGTTCTCGAATCCCCTTGGTGCTCTTCCTTGGCTTTCACTCGTGTCAGTCAGCCGAAGGGAAACATCGTGGCCCAACGTTTTAGCGAAAAAATCTATGGATTCAGGCCATTCCACGGATGACCCGGGAATCCACCACCCTTGGACGGTAAGAGGTTGGTGGACGAGCACCGGTTTTAAGTGAGCGCCATTCTACCCCATTCAGGCGATTCCCTTCCGCAGATCCCTCAAGCTCCACAAGGTACCCTTCGCCGCTGCGCCTTCGCCCTTCATTTTCCTCGCGCCGTCCTTGCGCTTCGGCCCGAATCGGTCGCGCGCACTCGCAAACGCCTCGTTTACGAACTCCTTGCTGCCGATTACCGCGCCAGCCGTGAAATAGCGAATCCGGCAACGCAGCATCTTAACCATGCCCAGATCTTTCAGCGCCGTTTCGTTGTCCTCGCTTTCAAGTAGCTCCGCCGTGTTCCTGGTGGTTTGGCCGAGGCCTTTTGCCGATTGGGAAACCTCCGCCCGCCCGGGCTTCCTACCCATCGCAAGACCCATCATGCGCCGATACAACCGGGAAACCTCCTCCCATTTCCCCGCCTCATATCCCACGCCCTGATCGCAGAAATACGCCCGCACCAGGCCTTCCCGCGCCTTTTTGCCATTGCCCTTCCTTCCGCCGCCCACGGCTTCTCCATAGCTGTTCCACCGATAGTCCGCCGGATCCTTTGCCATCCCGGCGCGCACCGGGTTCAGGTCGATGTAGGCGGAAATCGTCCGCGCCGCCACGCCGTCCTCCACGATCACGCTCTTGAATCGGTCCTCCCAAAGCGTCCCCGAGCGCGAATGCGTCCGGTTGAACCACTGGGTAAAGCGTTGCAGCAGTCCTTTCATGAACTCGCCCAAATCCTGCATGCGGTAGGTGAAACGCTTGTGGATCGCTTCCACCGCTTCGCCCATGCCACCTTCGCTCGTGTAATCCGCCGTCCTGGCCTCCGCCAATTCCTTTGCCACACCGGTCACGAAAGCCTCGCCGTAAATCGCCGACAAGCGCTTTAGCAGTTCCTCATCCGAAAGCCCACCATCCGCCATCGGAGGAACCTCCAGCAGGATATGAAAGTGATTGTCCATCAAGCAGTAGGAAAGCGCCCGGCACCCCGTGAAATTCTCCTGCATCCGCATCAGAGTTCGGAACTTCTCCTTCTCCTCCGTCCCCAGCACAAACCGCCGATCCACCACGCGGGAAATCACGTGGTAGAGGACTGGTTTCCCGGCGGATTTTCGCCACTCCGCCAGCCAGCGTGCCTTTCTGCTCATGGGCAACAACTACCGGGGCTGGGGAAAAATGTCACGCATAAAATCCGATTAAAGGCCCGTCCTTCTGTCATACCGCCAAGGACTTCCCCTCCTCCAAGGTGGACAGCGCCATCGCCGGCTACACCCTCGCC
>JAIFNK010000155.1 GCA_020047775.1 Akkermansia sp.
CTCGTCCAGCGTGGACTCCACCCACTGCCACGAAGCGGTCTCAGGCACGAAATAATAGGCTGCCAGGTCCGCCGCATTGCCGCCGCCTAAGTCAACGGTATTGTAGGAAATGACAAGCGGCACCGCAGTGCTGATCGGAGTGTCACTGGTCAGTTCATAGAGCCCGCTGATACCGTAATTTTCCCAACCATCGCTGGCAGGCTCGGGCGGTGCGGCTGCATATGCCAAGCTGCGGGGAATTGGAGCGGATTGAAAGGTGACTCTTTTCCAGATATTCACCACTTTGCCAGCCACGGTCTTCACGGTTTTGGTGGCGGCTTGGGCGGCCAGGCTGGTTAGGTCGGATGCTGCGGTGCCTGCCCATCCGGTCATGATGGAAAGCATCGTATCCGTCGGCACCTCGGGTTGTTGCGGTGGAGCGGAGGTCCACTCTGGCATTTCCTTACCCCTCCAAATTCGGCCGTGCTCCACCGTCGAACCAGCGCTTCGAGAGTTCCGGCCGTCAGCTTCGAACTTTAATCCCAACCCCAGATTGAAATCAAAACCCACCTTGCCGCCTGGGGCTGCCTCACCAGTCTCCATCTCGCGGTCGTAGGTGACGACGTATTGCGGATCTACCGAAAAATCGCTGATCGCCTCCTTACGGCGACTGTGTATCCAAGGACTCACTCCGCGCAGTAGGTCCAAATTCGGGATGGCACTGCCATTGCTGCGCACCACCTTGAATTTCACCAGAAATCTCCGAGTGTGGTTGCGTTGTGCCTCTGGCAGATCCGGGAAGGTGGTGGGATCGAGGTAGGCACCCACATCCACTCCGCCCGGGGCCGTATAGGCGAGTTCTTCCACCAAAGTCATGGACCTGATGTCTCCGGGGCCGGTGGCACCAAAATAGCATCCCTTGGTTCCTGCCAATTCCATGTCCGCACTCACTCGGGCTGTGGTCCAACCGGGCGGCTTGTGACCCTCGGCTTGTGGCAACCAAGAATCAAATAACGCTAGATTCAACCCAGCCCCCACCTGCGCCGATACGGATCCAGCGACCCCATCCCAGACATAGGTAGAACTGTCGGCACCGTTATGCCCCCAGGATTTCTCCATCTGGATGTTGCCTTCCAGCCGAACTTCGGCACCGACGGAAAGCAGATCTCTCGGCATGAGCGTGCCTCCTAACTGTAGTTCTGCCGAGGCACCGCCACCCAACACGGCACCAGTCTCCGATTTGACGAGCTGCTTGGCGAACGCCGGCAGCACCTGTGAATCCAGCACCCCAATAAGCGCATAGCCAGTGGACATCGGCATGAAATCACGCAAATCGTCGCGCAGGCAGTGGTATAGCTTGAACGAATTGTCCCGCAAGTCGGAGGCCCCCAAAGCGTCAAATTCGTATTCATTGCGGACCACCAACCCCAGATAGCCGTTTGCTCCAATGCTTGCTCCCGCACCGCCACCCTGGGCCATCACCTTGACCTTCACTTCTGGTGTGCTCAGTTCCACACCTGCCCTACCCACCACTTGAATGCCTGAGGAAATCTTCTCCCACCGGAGCATGCTTTGGGAGTAGCCACTGCGCATGGTCACCTCCCGCGAGCGCTCCACGCCCACTTTTGCGCCCGCTCCCAATGCCAGCCCGGCATCCACGCCCACGCTGGTTGCCAGCGTCCTCACCTGTTCCCACTCGCGGGCACCCACATACACAGACGTGCTGAAGACATTGCCGTTCATGCCCGTCGGGTAGTTTGCGGTGTCCGGAGCGATGGTTGCGGTGGCGCGGATGCGCACTGCCGACTGCACACCTATGCCGCCAATGGCACTGGCAGGTATTTCCAACCTTACGATACCGTGCTTATCGGAAACTCCGGCGATGGGGCCCGCCCAGTTTTCGCGGGGGGTGCTGCTTTGCGGAATAAGTGTGCCCGTATTGGTTTCCAGCAAGACTGTCTGGCCGGGGCATGTCTGCGTTCCATCCGCGCTCATCACCAGGTAGAACAGATAGGAGGTGCCGCCGTGAGGAATCCGCAAGGTATCAGAATTCGGGTTCGGATTGAGCGGGCGCACCAGCATCTGGCGCACCTCCGCAGCCAGCGTGAGATCGCCCAGGCTCAAACTGGTGCTGGGAGCGGTGATGCTGTTTTTCGTGAATGGCTGGTAATCCTTGGCCGTCACTTTGAGCACGCAGCCCGTGCCGGGCACCAGGCTGGTGAGGGAAAATGTTCCGTCCGCACCGGTGACCACGGTCTTATTGTGCGGCATGAGCAGCACGGTGGCTCCGGCCAGCGGGGTGGCTCCGGTTTTTACAATGCGCCCGGTGAGCGTGCCCAAGGTTTGGCCCTTGGTATCCACCGTGATGAACTGCGTTTCTTTCACCGCCGTGCGCCCGCTGCGGGTGGCGGAGATCTCCACTTGCAGCATCGGTTCGTGCATATTGGGCAGGTCCGTGGCCACATCCCAGGCCACTGAATGCGTTCCCGGCTTTACGCCTGCGCCGAAATCCGGGGCGTTGCCGCCGTAGTGCGCCAGATTCGCTGCGGCGATGGCCGTCCACGCGCCGCCGCCTCGCCTGTAGCGCAAGCTCACCGTGTAGTCCGGTGCCGTGCCATTGAGCCCGTAGTTGGTGACCAGCGTGGTGCGCTTGGTTACGATGTCCGTGATCACCATAGCGTCAGCAAATGGGATCTGCGCCGTATCCACACTGGTTCCAGCGTAGAGCGGCACGGTGTAGCGGGTGGTGACTCCGGCCACCACCGTCTTTTTCACATCGGTGGAAACATACCCGCTCTTCACCACGCCGAAGGTGTAGTCCGCCGCCTGGAGATTGCTGAACCGTGCGACGCCGCTGCTATCAGTCGTCAAGCCTTGTGAGGTCGCTGTCACAAGGACATTGGGGATCGCCGCGCCAGTGGTCCCGTCGATGACCTTGATCTCCACATTGCCCAGCCATAGCCCCCGCGTGTCGAGCGTGATGGTATTGGTTTCCGTGTAGGCCGTCTCCGCCATCACGGGGGAAACCAGGGCGAGCGCCAGCGCGAGCAGGACGGAAAAGGATGCAACAAGGTGTGTTTTCATGGAATTAAAGGGAGAAAAGTTGAAAGTTGAGAGTGGGGTTTCTTGAAATCCCAACGGGATTGGCCCATTGTGATTTTGGCGCACACGGGGGCCGGGGGCGCAGTATGAGGCTTTTGCAAGGCCCTTGCAGCCCTCATGCAGGTCGGTTCCTACCTTTTCGGACAAATTCAGCGTATGGAACGGCAGGATCATCTCGTGGGTTTGGGGAGTTTGCGGGTTTGTGATTCCGGCAGTATTTTAAAATTGGCAGGCGTGGACACCCGGGTGCCGCTCTGTTGCTCTAGCTCGCGCCGGGCGTTACCGGCCACGGTGCCACCTGCACGCGCTGCTTGGCGGTTTCCGGTCACTCCTTTGGCGTCGCGCTTGCGGGCGATCTCGGTGGTGGACGCCTCGCCCAGCATTGTGAAAATGAGTTCCAGGTCGGTCATGTGGTCGCGCAGATTGTCCTTGGGGTTAGAAAGTGCCTTGAAATCCTTGTATTGAGAGGGAGTCATCCCAAAGGTGGCTTGGCTGATCTCCGCCGTAAGAATGGCAAAGTCCCGGTGCTCCTTCACTCCCCTTTTCTTCCACTCCTCGCAGAGTTCATCGCGCACGGCGATGCCACGCAGCCGTTTCTCGATCCATTCTTCCGAATAGCCTTTCTGCTGGTAAATGGCCCGCATCCGGCGGGCGGCCAGTTCGGGATTTTCGATTTCCTCAAGCCGCTCGTAACCCACCCGCGCCAGCCAGCGCTTGAACGGCTCGGCCTTGGGGGAGGGAATCGACTGGATGAGGCGCAGAAGTTGCTCGGTATCGGCCACATCGGTCATGCGCTGCTTGCCGTCGGCAGCGGTCATTTTCAAACCGCTACAATTTGTAACGGTTTCATTTCCCTCTTTTTTCAGGCGGGTTTTCATGACGCGCCAATACACCTGGGGATTTGGGCTGCCGGTGAGAACCGCCACCACATCCACAATAGCGAAATACCACTTTTCCTCTGCCGCATTCCAGGCGCGGCGGACCTGCTTTTCTTCAAAAAGGGCAATGGCGGACATGGCTCTATCTTTCAGATACGGGGTGACGCGCAGTTTTGGAAAACGACGGCAGGAAGCAGCCCCCGAGCCGCCTGGCAGAGAGCGGGAACGATTTCTTGGAAACAGCCAATCCCAACGGGATTGCGTCCCACAGCCCAGGGTTGCGGCGCGGAGCGGTGCTACCCTGGGTCATCGGCGCACCACACCATGCAACCCCAACGGGGTTGCGTCCTGCGGCGGCGTTGAGAAGGATGAAAATGCCGCCCGGGGCCTTCGATCCCGCATCCACGGGCCTACCAGCACCGGGCGGGCGCTTTGTCATTTTGTCGCACCCGCTGGCCGGATGCGAGCGGGACGGCGGCCGGTTCAGTCCCATGCTCATGGTGATGCGCTCCGGCACCGTTGGTCTGAGCTGCGGGCAATGCGGAACCCGATGTTGTTGTTCGTGTTCGTCGGGGTGTTGTTGTTGCGGTTCGCCGTACGGCAGTTGTTCGCGTTGTTGTTCCAACTGCCGCCCCGGTTCACCCGGTTCGTGCCCGATGGCCGCCGACCGGAATTTTTCCATCACACCCCGCCGGAACCCATAGGACTGCACTGGCAGGACGAAGGCCGTGAGAGCGGTCAGTCGCTCTTGCATGGCCCTTGCGGAAATCAGGCAGCCCTCGTGCAGGGCATTCAGTAGCCGGAGTCGTCTCCAGTAGCGCACTTTGCTGCGGCGGTTGAGTTCCGCGTGGCTGGGAAAAAGCCGGTAGCCGAGGAAATCCATGCCACGTGCCGTCCGCTGCGGGCAGGGCGGGTGTTTCAGCGTGAGGCCCAGTTCATTTTCCACGAAGCTCTGGATCTCCTTGCCCAGCGCGATCACCGCCGCCTTGTCGTCGCCCCAGCAGACGAAGTCGTCCATGTAGCGGCAATACGCCTTCACCGCTGGGTGTCCTTGGCAAAACCGGTCGAGCGGGCCGAGGTAGAAATTCGCCAGATGCTGGCTCGTCAGGCTGCCGATGGGCAGGCCCTTGCCTTCTTCCGGGCGATGCCCACGGATGATCTGCTCCAGCCAGTGCAGCACCTCAGGATCCTTGAACAACCGCTGCAACCTCGCAATCAGCCGCTCCTGCGGGATCGACTCGAAATATTTCCGGATATCCAGTTTCAGATGCCACGCATGGCCACGCGCCGCCTTTTGCGCTGCATCGATGGCTTTTAGCCGTCCCTTGCCCTTGCGGCAGGCGTAGCTGTGGAAAACCGCCTGCCGTTCCAGCACCGGCTCGCACAGATTCATCAACGCGTGGTGGAACACCCGTTCCGGGAAACGCGCCGCGTGGATCGTCCGCTCTTT
>JAIFNK010000122.1 GCA_020047775.1 Akkermansia sp.
GGGTGTCATTCAACAAGATGCAGAAATCTTGTTCCTGTTGTTCGACTGGAAAACCATTGGCATCAATTCTCGGCGAACCGATTGCGTCGGATGAAGTCCAGCACTTCATTCGTGCGTTGAATTTTCATAAAATACAGCATGACCAGTACGCTTTTCTACCGCATACGCGTGTATATCATGATATCGACAGGGAATTTCCACCGAATATAAACGCCAAAAGTGATGATGGTCTTCATACTGAAATATTCACGAGTAAGGTAGTTCCTCTTATGATCAAGGCCGAGAAGGACGAAAATAATGTTAGTCGAGTTAGCCTAGTAAGTATCGGAGAGTATAATTTATCAGGAGTGAAGGTCAGATTAGAAAAAATCTTGTTAAATTACATAAATGAAAGGCTCATATGCGCAGGTTACTACCTTCCATACGAAATTCTCATGATTACAAATCCAGATGATGCCAGAAGCTTGTTGTTTTGGCCTTATGCCACACGCCAGGAGAATGACTATCCCGAGGGTTTTCGAATCACAGCTATTGCAGACAATCAGCCGTTAAAATTTCCTATTGAAATCTGGTTTGAAATTGATAAACCATTCTGTATCAACCTTAAAAAGGGTTTACGCGCTAGCCAATAGCAACGCCTGACCTCATCCCTTTCTCTAACAGCAGCACCGTCGTTTCATCCCACACCTACGCCTACGACCTCCTCAACCGACGCACCGAATCCGTTCTGTCGAATCCGTTCTTGCGGACGGGAGCGAATGGAATTACCGATACGATGACATGGGACAAGTGACTTTCGGAGAAAAGCGAACCGGCTGGAACGCGCCGGTCCCCGGAATGAAATTCGGCTACGTCTTCGATGGCATCGGCAATCGCACCGCCGCCACCGTCAACGGCCGCACCGGCACCTATACGCCGGATGTCGCCAACCAGTATGACGAGCGCCAGGTTCCCGGAGCCCTCGACATTCGCGGCAGGGCCAGCACGGCGGCCAGAGTCACTGTCAATACCGCGTTGACCCAGCGCCTGGACGATTGCCAAGGGAACAAAGTCGGCAGTTACACTGGAACGAACGGAAACATTCAAACATCAAGTCCATTTGGACCAGATTATTTCGATAAATTCAGGAACAGCAAAGGAGTGAGACCAATATACACAGTATTTGTGGACACCTCGGTAGGCGTGCCGCGAAATCTAGCAGGCTGCCAACGAGGCCAATTAAAGATCTCATGGAGAGTTAAAACTGTCTTAGGTGTTGATCCGGCTAGTGGCTTAGAGGGGTACAACCGCCCGATGGATCCTAATGACGTGGCAAGCGACTCATCAGGATTTACAGGCGAAAAGCGTCATAAGCATTGGTTAGAAGGGGGCGAAATTGCTGATGGAAGGGGCGTCAGAGACTATACCATTAATGTCTGGTGGGATTGGTGTGGAAAAAACAATAAGAAGGAGGTTCACAAACTACCTGAATGGGAGACTGGTCCTAATATACCTAATAGATAAACAAATGGCTATGAATAATCTCAACAGAAGAACTAAATTAATATGGTTCGGACTGGTGTCTCTTTCTTTGGTGGCGGCGCTTTTATGGATATGCACAAGGAAAGTCTGCCATAACACCGATGAAAATCTGGTCTTTCATCATAAAAAACTTGGATATTTTAGTTTTGATAAAACAAGAAAAGCTTTAAATCTTTCGGTGCTGGCCCAAGACGAGTTTTATTATCACGCTTTGAAAGCGGATTATCCAGATTGCGAAATCTTTTACTTGAGCAAAACAAGTCCATTAGTTATCGGTCTAAAAGATGAAGAATTAGTATTGATCAGAATCGGAAGATCCGCAATTAACGAGTTAAAAGCAAATCGACAAAGCGACTTGATGTTTGGTATCAGTGATTTAAGCAAGATATGGAGTTATATAAAAAGTGAATTTGATCGTGCGAATATACTTTTACCGTGGGAAGTTGATTATGTAGTGAATTCAAATTTCCTGGATTCAGTAAAGGTCTTGACTATACCATATAACGATGGACCTGAAATTATTGAGGCCCATGGAAATCATTATAAAATAATCGCATCAGAATTCGGACAAAACTCAAAACGATTTAAAGACCATGAATATTACCTACCTTTCACTAGTTTCATTGTTTGTATTTTTCATGTTGGGCTGCAATTCCCATGAGGAGGTTCCGATCGTCAAGGATATTGGCTTGAAACCAGCTTCAGACGTTACATCTGATAGAGGTTTGCAGGTTCACAGGGAGCTGATTTATCTCAACAGTGATAAAGATCCTGAATTTTTCTCGAAGATAGTCGGGAGGGTTGAAAAATCTAGCACAATAAAAAATCTGAACTGTACGAAAAAGCCTGGAAGGGACATGCGTGGTGAATCTCTCAAGCAGAATGGATTTTCTGATGATCAGATCAAAGAAAGCGTGATCTTCGGCTCAGAAGACTCACGGTTTCACTGTTCGATATCTGACGGCGGTGAGTTCGTCATTGTCATTATTTACACAACATGAATAGATTTAGACATAGATGTCATAGACGTCTAGAATTGGCGAATTAGATGGGATATTTGTAACATGGCAAATGCCACTGAACGGTGCTTCGGAGCGCAATTACTATACGGTACCACCTTGACAATGCCTGAGTCTGGACACTTAAATATCTAAGCCCCTTTCAAATTTCCTTAATTGCGAAAAGTGGTGTAATCAAGCACTCGTTCACCGTCGCTAACTGGCCCAGAGACTGTCATGCCAGGGAGAAGCCAATGAAGAGGCTTCACGCAGCACACGGGCATCGACGCTCACAGAGCGCCGCTACAAGGCGCTTCATTCACCTTCCCGGCGTGAGCCTTTGGTCATGCGACGCCGCAATCAAATCTTGTGACGACCGAAATCCGCTGCTACAAGACCCGGCAACGCCTTTCCTTGAAACCCTCACCCTTCCTCACCCATGGGCATTTATGATCGGGATTACATGCGTCGCAACGACGACGACGAGCCAACAGAAACACCACGTGAAATCGCTCGGAAAGGCAATGTCCTCGCGTTCAGCATTGTCATCGGATTACTTCTAGTTGCGGGAATAATCCTGCGCATTGCATCGGATCATCAAGCGGAGATCGGGGAGAAGAGAATCGCAGGGGAACAATTTCAGCGAATACCCGAGCAGTCACCGGTCGTGGTGAGCGAGATGCCAACGAAGTTGCGACGACTGGTGGACGTCAACACGGCGACAGTCGATGAATTGCAAGCCGTTCCCTACGTCGGCGCGGCGCTGGCGGCGGCGATCATCTCCCACAGACCATACGACTCGCTCGATGAATTGGACAAAGCTCCGGGTATTGGGAAACGCAAGATCGAGATGCTCCGGCCCTACCTGACAGTGAAGTGAGGGAAAATTGAGAGGCGCCCATACACACAAGCTTAACAGATGGCGAAGACCCGCCGCCCGTCAAATCGAGCCGGTGAGAATCGAGAAATAAGGAGCCACGACACTCCTGTCGTGGATGCGAATGGAAAGTCTTTGGAAAAGAGCTTCGCGCGTTTCTAAAGCCTCGCATCCGCCAGCACCACAGGAGTGTGGTGCCTCCTTATTTGGAGCTGTCCCGCGTCATGCCCGGCGGCAGGCCGGTGTCCTTACCACTGCGTTTCGGCTCGGCGATGGATGGGCCGGGACCGGGAGTGAAGAATTTCAGTTGGGATGATTCGCTGGCGGTCCACGCGCCGTTTTTCCAGTCGAAATAAATACCTGCCGGGAAGGTCACATTGCCGATGGGATACCATTGGCCCCATCTGTTGGTTTTTGAATCCCAGCTCCGGTGGGCGTCGCAGCCGAAACCGACGAGGTAGCGTTTGGCGATGCCGTTGAGGCGGTCCGCCTCGGTGACAGCCTGGTTCGTGATGTGGCGGACGACGAATTTCTGCCACTCAACCGGCCGCCGACCAGACGACGTGTCGTAGGACGAGGCGGTGCCGTCGGGCCGGAAAGTGATGTGTTTTGCGAGCAGCGTGGCGGTGGCATCGAGAATATCGGCCTTGTCCTTAGCCGGAACAGGGGCGAGTCCGGCCACCGCTTGTTGCAATCCCTGTGCAAGGAGTTGGTGGATGCTGGTTTGGGCCGACGCGAAAGCGTGGATCATGAAGAGAACGGGAAGGAAACGCATGACGGGATGAAGGCAGGTTTGAGCGGGCAATGCAAACCTTGGGGCTGTCTATCCGACGGCAGGAATACCCGGGAAAAGCGGGGGAGGCGGCTTCGCGCGTCTCACCGGTATCGACGCTCAGAGCGCCGCTACAAGGCGTTTCATCCGCGGGATGTGGCTGTTCTGCCTTGAAGGCGGGAAGTGGCGGGCATTTCTCAGGCTGTCACCGCGCTGCGGTCGTCGTTGAGGCCGGATTTTTCGAGGAAGTAGTCGTAGCCGCCGGTGTAGCGGGTGACGAGGGCTCCGTTTTCCGGGTTCTTCTCGTTGCGGGTGATTTGCAGCGTGGTTTCCGCCAGCGTGCGGATGAAGTGCACGTCGTGGGAGATGAAGACGAGCGTGCCTTCGTAGGATTTGAGCGCGTTGACCAGCGAGTCGATGGAGAGGATGTCCAAGTGCGTGGTGGGCTCGTCCATCAGCAGCAGGTTCGGCGGATCGACGAGGAACTTGACGAGGTTGAGGCGGGATTTTTCTCCTCCTGATAGAATACCGCAGCGTTTTTCGACATCGGTGCGGCGGAAGAGGAAGGTGCCGAGGATGGAGCGGGCGTCTTCCTCGCGCAGGGTGGTGCAGGCGCCCATGACTTCTTCGAGCACGGTGTTGTTTTCGTTGAGCGACTCGATGCGGTGCTGGGAGTAGTAGCCGAGCTTGGTGGCGTAGCCGGGCTCGCGTTTTCCGGAGTCGATCGGGATGATGCCGGCGAGAATCTTGAGCAGCGTGGATTTGCCTGCGCCGTTAGGGCCGACGAGCACGATGCGGTCGCCGCGCTCGATGGTGAGGTCGAGGTCCTTGTAGATGCGCTTGTCGCCGTAGGCCTGGCCGACCTTGGTGAGCTCCATGACCTTCTGGTTGGAACGCGGCGGCTGCGGGAAGCTGAATTTGAAGGGCTTCCGCGGGGCTCGGGGTTTTTCGACGCGGTCGAGTTTTTCGAGGAACTTGATGCGCGACTGGACCTGCGCGGCCTTGGAGCCGACCTGGCGGAAGCGGTCGATGAATTCCTGGTGGCCTTCGATTTCCTTCTGCTGGTTCCGATAGGACTGGACGCGCTGCTCGTAGGTTTTCTCGCGCTGGTCGAGGTAGGAGCTGTAGTTGCCGGTGTAGGAAATGAGCTTCGCGGCGTCCGGATCGATTTCGACGACGGTCTCGATGATGGAGTCCATGAAGTCCCGGTCGTGGGAAATCATGAGGATCGC
>JAIFNK010000074.1:0-5397 GCA_020047775.1 Akkermansia sp.
ATGACGATCCGGACCCCGGGTCGCGCGTCGCGAATCACACGACTGGAGAATTCCGACCGAAAAATTTCGTCCCCAAGCTCAATCCGTTCTATATCGCCTTGCCTTATAACGACATTCAGGGGTGGGGGCGGCACAAGCCGGAAGCCGCACGGGTGATTCCCTGGTTTTCGCGACTGCGGCCTGAGCCGGGCCAAACCGTGTGCAAGGGCCGCTGGGTGCAGATTTACAACGGCAGTCGCAGTTGTTATGCCCAGTGGGAGGACTGCGGGCCGTGGGAGACGGATGACTGGGAGTTCGTTTTCGGCACCAAGCCACCCAAGACCACGCAAAACGGGGCGGCGGGAATCGATTTGTCACCATCTATCAGGGATTATCTCGGTTTGCGGTCCGGCCAGAAAGTCCACTGGCGCTTCGTCGAAGCGGGGCAGGTCCCCTACGGACCGTGGAAAAAATACGGGCAGGAGGTCCCGGCCGCCAACAATCCCGATCTGCTGGCTCAGGAGCGCTACCTCGATTATCTGCGGAAACTCCGGGACGAGCAGTTTCAGAAGAAGAGCTTGCGCGAGATTCAGAATTAGGCGGGCCAAGCGCCGGTTTTCAAGGTGCAATCCCGGAGGAATCCGCTGTCGGACAGGCGGCGATTACTCCGGAGTGGGAGAAAGTTCATGAATGCCATGGAATAAGTGTTCATTCTCCTTGACTCGTTTTGGAGTGAGGCCTAAATCGCCGCCCCCAAACGAACTTTTTACCACTGATTCCCATGGCCAACGCACAAGTTATTCTCAAAGAAAAAATCGAAGGCCTTGGAGCCGAAGCTGATGTTGTCAAAGTCCGCGCCGGCTACGCCCGCAACTTTCTCATTCCCCAAGGCAAGGCTTTCGAAGCCAGCAAATCGAATCTCCGCCACGTCGAGGCCTTGAAGACGAACCGCGCCGCCCGTGAGGCCGAAGAACTCGTCGGGTTCCAAGAACTCGCGGCGAAGATTTCCAAGCTCAAGCCGAAATTCGTGCTTTCGACCGGACAAGGTGGCAAGGCGTTTGGATCGGTCACCAGCATCGACATCCACAAGGAACTCGAAGCCGCCGGCATCGTGATCGACCGCCACGCCATCGAGCTCGACAAGCCCGTCAAGAAATCCGGCAAGACCGAAGTGCAAATCCGTCTTCACCCCGAGGTCATCACCACGCTCACCATCTCGGTGGACGCGGGTGCCGGGGAGAAGGAAGAGGCCTGAGTCTTCCGTTGTTGAATGTTCTCAAGACAACCCCTGGTCCGTTAGACGGACCGGGGGTTTTTCTTTCGGGTGCGAACACCAAAGAAATTGGTTCAGACAAGACCTTGGCGCAATGCCTTGGAAACGGCCTCGGTCTGCGAGCGGACCTCCAGCTTCCGATAGACCGAGCGCAGGTGCATGTCCACCGTGTGCAGGGAGATGCAAAGCTCGGTGGCGATTTCCTTCTTGATTAGCCCCTTGACGTCGGGCGGCAGGATGCGGACGTCGGAAAGCACATCGAGACCGTTACGCCGCGGAAGTCCCAGATCGAGCAGCAACAGATCGGGACGCTCGTTGGTGAATTTCAGTTTGTCGAAGAGCTCGTCCGCGGTTGTGAAATGGTGCGGACAGGTGAGATCGTCTTCGTTGCCGAGGTCGCCGATCGAATCCTGCCGGCGTTCGAGCAGCCACACGATGTCGCGCATGGCCAGCGAGCTTTCCCGGGCGATCGACTCGACTTCTCCCAGATCCTGCGCGACTTCCTCCGGTCCTTGCAACCGCACCAGATCCTTGCGGGCGGTGCGGGCGATGAGGGAAATACAGCCGAGATTGCTGCCGATGTCATCATGGAGATCGGAAGCGATGCGCTTGCGGATTTGATCGAGTTGGTCCCGCGACATCAGGCGCCGGCGCTCGACGATGAACACGGGGATGAGGAAGGTGAGACCAAGGATCATGGCCGATCCCCAGGTGGCGTTGATTTCGCTCTCGGACGCCTGCTGGCGCTGGATCGGCCGCAGCAGCGCGAGTTCTCTCTCGATTCGTCCGCGCTCGGCGAGTTGGTCCAGCCAGGTGGCGAACGAGGAAATCCGCTTCTCGGAAGTGTTACCGTCGGTTAGGGTCTGGGTGGTGAATGTCTGGTCCAGCCAGGTGCGTGTCACCGGGCGGCGGCCAGCCACGTTCTTACCTGCGGACCAGACCTCGATTTCAGAGAGAGCGTGGATCTTTTGGTCCCCGACGAGGTATGGGTGTAGCCCGGTCACCCGGAGTCAGGTGGCGGGGACTCCTCCGAGGGGAATCACAAGGGGAGTCATGCTGCTGGCTCCCGGAATCGGGTTTTTCCACTCATGAACGAGCTTTTCCTCCGAGGACTCCGTTGCGTGCAGATAGATCCCGATGGACTCGGACAGGACCAGCGATTCGAGGGATTTGTTGAGCTGATAGGGAAACAGGATCACACGGTCCACTGGAGTTTCGGGATCGAGCGCGATGGACCATGAAACGTGATCCATTGCGGTCGGTACCGCAATGACATCCGCTGACTCGGCAGTGGGCTGGCTTTCGTTCTGCCAGACCCCGAGCGGGGTGCGGCCGTCGGTGAGGGCCTTGGGGTTCCAGATGCCGGGGACATTCATCGATCCGCCGCCGCAGGTGATGATGGCGTCGAAGGAAACGGTATCGCCCCCGGAGATCACGACGATTTCCGAGAGGCCGAATAGATCAAGCATGCCTTTGGGGTGGCCCTGGTGAACCGTCAGCCGCACGTACCGGGCCGAGTGGTGCGCCTTGAAGGGGACCGGATTGCCATCTGACGTGAATGAGGAGGTCGAGCCGGACGCGAACAGGATCGTCCGCTGTTCGAAAGAGGGGTCGTTAGAAAAGTCGATCGTGAACCGGATTGGGAAAATCCCCGTGTCTCCCAGAAATTCCCGCTGGCAGGGCACCAGGAAGACGGCGTTGATAGGGAGTTCCTCACCGAGATCGAGGGTGATTGTCGGATCCGGTGCACCAGGTTTCCTGCGAAAGCCACGATAACCCAGATCGACCTTCATCGCATGGTCCCGCCGCTGGGCGAAGGTGGCGACCCGGTTCTCAAGCCATGACACGCGATCCCCCGTTTTAACGAGTTGTGAATTAAAAACCCGGGCGATCCAGCCGATCGGATTGGCAACGGTTACTTCCTCTAATGGATCTGCCGCCAAGGACGAACCGCACGCCAAAATCGACAGCGCTATGCTGCTGATAGTTCTGGAATGGTGGTGGTTCGGCATAAGGCCTGAGGGGCAATGTCATCACGATTGTGTGGATATTTTTCAAATAATCAATAATTTTTAGATAAAGATTGAACGAAATTATATGTTTCTCGCAATGGACTGGGGATGTGACTCATCGGGCCGTGCGGTGCGGCTTTCCGCCGCGTTTCGGGGCGGGCAGGAGATCACGACAAGAGGAAGGTCTTGACCGCCTCCCGCTTGAGGCGGAGTTCGCGCCATTCATTGACGAGGCGGCTGGCTTCGATGATCCCGCAACCGGCGGGGAGCATCAGTTTTCCATTTTCCCACCAGACGCCGCGGATGGCGACGACCGCATGAAATTCCCCGTGGTCCCATAGGCCGAAGGGGGCGCCGAATTCACGCGGGCTGCCCAGTCGGCGTCGCCAATCCAGCAGAAGAGCCAGTGTTTCCCCGGTCCTCGGAAGCGGGCCCAGGGCGGGGGTCGGGTGCAGTCTGCGGATGAGTGCTTCCGGCTTTTGTGCATGATGCAGCTTCACGCTGATCAGGGTGAGAAAATGAACGATCGTTCCCAAGTCGAGAATCTCGCGGGAACAACGTTTGACCAAGCCAAGATCCAGAAGCTTGGCGACGAGTGTCTGCGCGACATACTCGTGCTCGCGAATTTCCTTCTCATCCACGGCAAACACTTCCCGGTCCTCACTTCTAGCCGTGCCGGCGAGTGCCATGGTTTCGAGTTGATCGCCCTTGAGGGAGAACAGGAGTTCCGGGGTGGCACCTGCAAAACCATTGCCGGACTGAATCCAGCCGTAAGTGTAGAGTGGTGCGGGCTGGCGGATCATCGCCGCCTGGATCGTTTTACCCGGGGAGTCTCCGGCTTTTCCGACTTCAGTGACGACCGGAACGGTTTTCTCAAAAACACCGCTGTGGATGGCCGACATGATCTCCTGGAAAACCACGGAAAATGGTGCCGCATCGAGTGGTGACCATTGGCAGCAGAGGGGGGCGTCCGATTTGCCGGCGGCTTCCGCGACGGTGGTCCGCTCGATCCGGCTCGGGGTTTTCCACGGCAGCGCATCCTCAAGGCCGAAATCCTGGACGTAGAAGGAAACTCCATCAGGTGGCGGCTCTGCGGACGGATGAAACGGCGCGTGACCGATGACCAAAGTGCCATCGCGCTTTGCGAGCCAGGCGGTTGAATCCAAAGCTTGTTCCATGCGGCAGGCCTCCAAGTTGGTCGCTGGGGGCGCGGCCCGCAAGGAGGATTCGAGTGTTAGAACACATCCTTGATGTGATTGATCCGCGGTTTTTGCCCTTCCGCCACGATGACCTCGATCACGTCGAACCTCCAAGGCAGTTCGCGGGTTCCCAACTGCTTGAGCCATGCGTTCGCCCCGCGCTCGATCAATCCTTGTTTTTCCCTGTTCACGGCATCGAGACCGCGGATCCGGCCTCCCTCGCGGCGGGTTTTGACCTCGATGAAAAGCAGCAGCTTCCGGTCCCGTGCGATGATATCCACCTCGCCACGTCGTGGCCCGCGATAATTTCTGGCGAGAATCCTGCAGCCTTGGGACCTCAGCCAAGCGCTGGCAACCTGCTCGCCGAAGGCGCCGGTCCAGATTCGGTCACGCGCCTCGCCGTCCGGTGCCGTCAAGCGGCAGGGTGAGTTGAGCGACCGGCTGAAACGAGCGACGATGGTGGCAACAAGGGCCGTGAGTCCGAAGCGCTTCAAGATGTGCCTTGGTGCCATATCCTTGATGGCTGGCAAAGCCGAATCCGGGAAATTGCCGGTCGATTTCCGCCATGATCCGGTCACGGGTCACTTTGGCGATGATACTGGCGGCAGCGATGGAGAGCGAGAGTCCGTCGCCTTTCACGATGCCATCGTGCGGAAGCGGGAAATTTTTTACGGGAAGTCCGTCGATAAGGCAATAATCGGGTGGCGGCACCAACGCCTCCACCGCGCGTCGCATGGCCAAATGGGTCGCTTTGAGGATATTGAGCCGGTCGATTTCCTCGCGATCAGCCGTTGCGACCGCCCAGGACACCGAGGGATCCATGGTGAGGCGGAGGTAAAGGGCCTCCCGTTTCACTGGGCTGATTTTTTTGGAATCGTCCAATCCCGGGCAGGAGAAATTTGCCGGCAGGATGACGGCGGCGGCGGCTACCGGG